>JBOFTL010000514.1:0-89575 GCA_051652045.1 Microcoleus sp.
CAGTAGGGGAATACAAACTAGCGTTTTTTTGTGGGCATTGTTTTTGGGTGTACTGGCTGGTAGGGGTAAGGAGCGAACGCAAAGATGTAGGGGCGATCGCCTGAAAACCTTACAGGGAATACAAACCAGCGATTCTGAGGTGGCGAAGAAATAGGGCTAAACACCTAAGAACGGGGTGGTGGTAGGGGTTGATTGATGCCAGATGACCATCAAGGGGTGGGTAGGGGCATGTTTTGCGATCGCTGAAACCCGCATTCTGTCGTCTGAAACCCTTTGTAAGACTCTGTATATAAATAGCGTTTTAGATCTATATACAAAGCCTTACACGGTTGGTGGCGCGGTTTTTGGTTTTTCAAGGGAAAGGCGATCGCACCCTTTGTACCCGCGCTAAAATGGGCGAGATTCACCGGGCAGAAAAATATGGCGCAGACAATATTTTTAGAGGGGACGTTAGCGGATCAGTTCGGCGCGACCCACCAGATCGAATTGCCAGAGGCACGGCTCCAGGATGCGATTCAAATAGTTGATGTGAACCACCCTGGATTCTTTGCCCTGCTCGCTGGGGCAGATTCCCAAGGGGGTGGCTTCGATGTCTATAGCCATCTCAATAACTGCTACTTGTTGCCGGACGATTACCGCTACCCTCTCGACGATGGCGACACAATCACAATTCGCCCCTCTGTTGCGGGTAGTGGGGGCAAGAACGGCTTTCTAATCCAGGCGCTAGGGATTGCCGCGATCGGGGGGGTAATCGCCCTGACGGGCGGCGCAGCGACCCCCTTGTTTATTGCGGCGGGGTTGACCTTGGCGAAGGGGGTGTTGTCGTTGGCACTGACACCGACGACCTCGAAGAAAAAGGAGCGACGCAAGAGTACTTTTTTCCAAGCATCAATTGCATTGGCGCGCGATCGCCGTCTTCCCAAGATTTATGGTGCGCCAACAAATTCATCGGGCAAGATTGTGGGGTGGCGTTGCCCTGGATTGTATTGCTCAAATATTGTCGTCAATCGTTCGATAGGAGATGATGAATAGTGCCAGCCTCTCCCATCGTCGGACATCCACAGCTACAGTTATCGCCTGAGTGGGGCGCAACCGGGACAGTCGAATTCCCGATTACTGCAACGCCAGTCGGAAATAACTATCAAATCATTCAATATCCGGGGTTGGCGGCTCCCATCATGACGCTTGACCTGACGCGCAAATCCCGCGCACCAGAGATTGATAGCGCGATCGCCATCCTGAACCAACAGGGCGGGCTATTTATCAACTATCGACTATTCCCAGAGGATGAGTGGATACTATGGAGCTATGACTCGTACAACGTCGTCACAAATAACTTGGGCAATGCCGCCAACGATATCAAAACTATAACGGTGGCCCTGACCAATAGTGCAGATCCAGCGCACAATGCAACCTTGCCCGCGATCGCATCTACCACCAAACCCTATACCGTACTCCCCAGTGGCTTTGCCCAAAATTGGCAGACAGAAACAAGCTTCGACTTTATCGAGGTCGAGCTTAAGCCCGGTGGGGTCAGGTCGCGGGCGGCGCGATCGCTGTTCAATACTCAAGCGCGGCTAAACAAAATCAACCTAACAATTGAACCGGACTATCTCAATGCGGGGAAGTTCACTACTATCCAAAATTTTCTGCTAGCCCGTCGCGGATACATTCCATTCCGCATTTCGACCAGCGGGGCAGATGATTCGTTCATTGTTCCTGGCAATTACTATTGTCCAAGATGGAGTTATAGCGCGATCGCGGCTGCAACCTCAACGACAAGACACTATCGTTTTCAGTTGCAGCTTGTTCAGTGGTTTGATTAGTGGTATGATTCCCGAAACGTCTTTTCATGAGATGTCCCCTCCAAAAACAAAAGCCCGATCCCCCAACTTTCCACGGCGGAGGGGATCGGGCTTTTGTTTTTGTCTCAATTAAAAGGGCACAACCTCTGCGGGGATCTTGTCAAACGGATAAAAGTCAGATTCAAGTTCTTTGATGTGTTTCACACTGCTTCCATTGATAAAATGACGAATGGCGAGTCCGGTTAAGCGGGCAATCTTGACCTGTGGAGCGTAAGTACTCCTTTGGTAATCATTCTTCTCTTCTATTGTTCTTCTCAAGGTCGCAGCCGCCCAATCTTTTTCACCTGAACATAATCCAGTATTGACAACAGAGAGGAATTCAGAAAGTCTTTGATGATTTTCAAAAGACCAAGCCCTAGCAACAATGGCACGAAACGGAGCACTTCTAGAAGCCTTAGATCCAGAAGTTTGGCAAGCAAAATCAAAAGCTTTTTGATGTTGACGGTACAGAGCGATCCTTTCATGCTCTCCCATTGCTTTTGGAATGCAGCATTTTGAAAAGTCAAAAACAAACCACGGGCAAATCGAAGATTTTTGACTGTTAAAAGCGTCAAAACCTTGAATCTTTGCGATATCGGAGGCTGTGCGCTTTCTTCCGATATCAACATTTTGCATCGCCCGTTCCTCAAGTCCACGAACCACCAAAAAGGGAACAGGAATCCCTGCTTTTACAACTGCTTTTAGTCGATGCTGTCCTTGAAAGCAATATTGCGAAAATTCAAGTTGAGGCGATCGTCACTTGAATTTCAAACTCAATCACCGATCGATCGTTTAAATAGTCGGTGACATCGACCCGCCTGATTTCTGGCTTCACTATTGTTCCAGGAATTAGTGAGATGATGGTGACTGGCAATCCATCGAGAGAGGTGCGTTCGCAAGTCGCCACAAGGTTTTTAACGAAAGCGGTGATGCGATCGTCAACGAAGAAATCGATGTACAAAATGCGATCTTCAGCGACCAAAAAAGTGTAATGTTCTGCGCGTTTGTCGAGTAGCATTTTTATTTCTCCAAATGGTTGGCACGGAACAGCTTAGCAGCATTTGTATCCCCTTGACACTCCCCGCCTCTTTAGAGGCGGGGAGTGTCAAGGAATCCCGCAAGACTGAAACCCTGCTTGCTCAACTGAAACACCGAAAACAGGCGATCGCCTAACCCAACATCCCATTGTCCTGCAACAAAGGCAGGGCAACAGTAAGGAATCCGCTGGGAAGGTCGGGCGGATTACTATCGATAAAAGCTTTAATAATTTTGAGAGTCTTTTGATTACGCCGATCGCCCTCTGGGTCAAGAGAGAATGGAAGTATTTTGCTGATGTCAAGTTCTGGATTATCGCCACGAAAAGAGTCGGCGAGCATTTTCCAGCCGATCGCAGTACTCCAAGAGTGATAGTTTAGAGTAGCTTGATAATGCTCAGAAAACTTGCTGATTAGGGCAAAGATATCATCAATGGGGGTGTCTCTAAATTCGTGCCATTCCCAATTGATTCCGAGGGTTCGACCTCGGAGCCAGAGGTCTCGCCAGTCGATGAGGTCGGTGTCGATGAATCTTCGGATTTGAGCGAGTCGGGTGGAAAGGCAAAAGGGTTGAGGTCTTCGATCCCCACCTCCTTTTTAGGCTCATCATCCAGAACGCCTTCCGACTCTAGTTGAAAGTAAGTATAGATTTGGTCAATCTGCGATCGCGTCTTTGGTAGTTGCGATAATTTTTTGGTATGCTCCATTGTCCAATCGGATGCGCCAACGCGGAACCGGCGATCGCCTTGGCGCACTAGTCCAATACTTCCCGACGCAAGTGAAGTATCCATCGGCTCAATCTTGGCGCGATAATCATCATTGATTACGACGACAGACTTTAGTTTGATTGTGGTGGTGTTGAATAGTAAGCGATCGCCCTCTTCCAATAAACCCCAACCGCTCTCTAGATATAGAGTATCGGAACCCTCATAGGGGCGGGCGAGAGTGACATGATGGATCAGTCGTTCCCGGATGATAGTATCTGCAAGCATGATGCGATAGTCCATGTCGCTGATACTATCTGCGCCACCAAGTTGGCGTAATGTTTCCTGTGCTTCGGTGCGATCGCTCTCTGGCAATAGTAGCAAGTAAGCGCCATCAAATAGTTTATCGACAGCATCAAATTCGGTTGCTGCCTCAGTGACAGAACATTCGCGTTCTGTCATGATTTGCTGTAGTGCAATGCCTTTATACAGAGCGACCTGTTGATTGAATCGCTGGGCGCGTTGTAGTTCAGTAGTAAGTATCCCGGCTGTGAGGTAGCCAGTACGGAGCAATGGGATCGCCGTTGCTCCGTTGGTGATTAGTGTGAATCGATCCATAGTTAGGGTGCGATCGCCTTATCTTGTTTGGTCGTTGGTGCTGGTTTATTTTCGACGGGAGAGGCAAAGCCAGCGGCGATTAATGCTTCCGCCTGACTATCTGTGACTTCTACGGTTCCCTCTAGAGCTTCGAGTGTACCATCGGGTAATGGTCTGCCCCATGGCTGATTTAGTGTGACCTTTTGCATATTGCCTTCTCCAATACTAAACGTCTACTTGATTCTTTTCCCCAACCTTCCGGGGGCGTTAGTTGATAGCTATGTCCTGCGCCGTCTGTTACCGTGAACTCGCGGGCGATCGCGCCACCAAGAAACGCCCCTTGGCAGATTACTTGGTTCTGATCTACTTCGCAGTTGAACAGGATTAAGAAGTCTGCCTTGAGAACGTCAACTTGCATTAGGTCAACACCCAACCAGGAAGGTCAGTTGTCGGCAATCCTTGCAGCATGAATTCAACCGATTTCGCTTTGGACGAGTTGACCTCACTACTCGAATCAGAGAGTGGCCCAACGTTCCAAATTCCTGCGAGAACGTCTCCACCATCGTTGGTGTAAACGATAAAGACATTTCGATCTACCTGCCCATCAATAATTCTGAGTAAAGCATCGGCAGGGGCGCGGTCTGTAAATTCGTAGTAGGTTGTATTCAGTCCTTTGGTCAACGAATTTACAAGGGTCGCCGTGCGTCCATGATTGGACGTATAGGCAAGTTGCTCGGTCGGTGCGTCAGTGGTCAACGGAATATTGGAAATCCCGCGCAATGGTTGCAGACCAACCCAGGTTGGCGCAGTGGATGCAGCCGCGATCGCATTCGTCAATGGCAAAACAGCGCAAGTAGTAGCCGTTGTTCCGAGCGTGAAAGAGTCTTGATTGACGATCGCAATGACGCGCCGAGATGTGAAGCCCGGTTCCGTGGTAGCGACAGAGAAAGAAATGATTTCATCTCTGAAAAAAGTCTTACCTGTTACACTGCCTGAGAGGGAAACTGTAGTGTCGCCTACGAGAGCAGCAAGCGTACAAGTTACGGTGACTTGTGTGGGCGGGGCATTACTGACAAGACGGGCGATCGAAATAATATCGTTCGTCGTCTTCCGAACTGTGGTTTGTGGCATTGTCTCAAACTCCGTAGCTAGCGTTTAACCAAAACTCGTAACCAAACATCGAACACTATTGCACTGCTCATCAACGGAACCGATAGACAATCCGCCGTGATTTCTTCAGTGCCTCACTATCTGAAATTGTTTGCCCAGTAGGTGCGGCTTTATATCGCTTTTGCCCACTGCCGCGCATATTCCAAGTAGCATTATCCAAAATGTCATCGCACCTTTTGCCGAACAGTTCCACACCATCCGTAACGTTGGCGCGAAAGTCAGTGCCATTCTGCCGATTAATTAAATCGGCAATATCAACACTGTTCACCGCGCGGTCTGTCCACGGACGTTGGGCGTGAACCTTTTGAGCGTAGGGCGTATCCCAAGAGATTGTCGCTCTTACATTGTAGCGATCGCCCCCATTATTGATCCACCGAACCATCTGCCACCTCCCGGCTAAGATGCCAAACCGAATGAATATTATCCTCTGGCGGAATTGCCTCCAGTCTGCTGATTGCATTCTTGCCAACGATGTGCAAAATCGCGTCAAGCTCAGGCGTGGCAACAATCATGACGTGGTGCGGCGATTCACTGTCGCGGCATTGGAGGATTAAATCATGTTGTTGGCGATCGCTGTAAGGGACTTGGCAAAATCCATTCGCCCGCAAATTGTCAACCAGATAAGTCCAATCCTTCTCATAAATCTGGTTGATGGTGCGATCGCGGCGGGGATGAGGAATCTTGAATGACTTAACGCCAACCCGCCCCAAATAATAATGAAGGGCAAGGGAACAACAATCACACCGACCCCAATCGAATCGCCACTCTAGATAATATTCAAGGTCTTGTGGCGTGAATTCACTCTCATAAAATAATTCCCATGGGTGCGACCCCAACGGATCGTAATAATCCCACTGGCGCGAATCCCGATGGAATAATAGCTGAGGGCGTTTTGTTAGCTGAGCGTTGGCGCAATCCTGAAAACTGAGGCAACCGCGATCGCTCTCTTGTCCATGGCTATGCCAGACGGCGACGATGGAATCTTTGTACTTATCGTAAACTTCAGGGGCGATCGCAAAATTGTTAGTCGGGTCGGGGCTGATATTGGTGCAAGTGATGCAGGCGGCTCCTGGGCCCTCACGAACGATAAAACCGCAGGCTTCAAGGTAGCGATCGCCCTCAAAAGGCGCACTGATTTTGCCGTCGTTCGCCTCGGCAACTATCTCAGCTTGAATATCTGAAGTAAGCCATGGGAGTTTAAGTTCAGGATTGAACACCGCCGCTGTTGAATAACTGCTCATTATCTACCCCATCCTTTACCTTGTTCGACAGAGTATCCAATAGGCAGTCCCATAAACGGCTTAGGTGTTGCCGCCGGGAAGTGGCTGGTACAACCATTCGCCCCGCTCAATGTTTTGCTACAAGTTGGCAGCGATCCAGTGTAGGGGCACGTCACACCGTCTTTATAGCGATCTGCCGAACAGTATGCGGTGAGTTTGCGCCCATGAGGGCGATCGAGGTTCATGATGCTGGGAATCAAGATTAAACTCATCGACTCTTTCGGCTTGACATCCTCGGCATGGGAAACGATAAAGGTCGCGGGGTTGCGAATCTTGTTGCTATTTGTTTGATTCAGGTAGCGCTCATCAGTCTTGAACACTTTTAGTTCAGAATTATCCAGCCGATATTGCCGATACATCGACGAGAAGATTCCCTGAACGTCATTGAGTCTGACAGTGGCAACCCCGATCGCGCCCTCTGCCTGCATGGCGATCGCTTCAATCACTGCCCCTAACGGTTGGTAAAAAACCGTATTAAAAGTGACACCGTAATCATTTGTGAAATAGAAAACGGCGTTGGGGTTAGCTGCGTCGTATTGGCGCAACTCAAATAAAGTAATTGGCGCGGGGATTCTTAGTCCCGCTAAATCGCCTGAATGCATCAGTTTCGCAAAAAATCAATACAATAATAATAACAATTTTTTGTGTAAGCGAAACATGTCCACTCCCGCCAGTCTACAAATCAGCCTGAATGAGTCTGTGGTGAACGCGATCGCTACCAAAGTTGGCGCAATTCTGCCTAACGTTCTCCTGCGGGTTGGGGACGAATCCTTCGCAGCCCGCTTCCCAAAGCAACGTTACAATCTGCGGTGCTTTCATAATCGGACTGACTACGCTTTTGAAAACGAGTCAATCTACAGCCCTAAGTGGGCAGTGCATCAGGAGGCAACGGTTGCCGTTGAGATTGCCGCCTGTGTGTTTGAACAGCGATCGCAAACACTATCCCTACGAACACTAGATTATGTGGTCGCTGAGCTAACAGGTTGGCAGCCGTTCTATGAGTTGAATCCAGTTTATGCGATCCAGTTTGGACAAGAGCGCGTCTATGATCCCTCGAACGGTGCGACTGAATTTGTTGTTCTGATGGCGATCGGCAATATCCGCACTGTCAATGGGGCAGTCGAGCGGCTGACCCCGATTGAGCCGCCCACATCAACCAGACCGATTGCAATCTTCCGTCCCTAGTTTTTTGGAGCATTCCCCGTGACTAGTAAAGTTGAACTTGAAGTATTGATTAACGGCGATCGCGCGATGCGGGCATTTCAGGCGAAATATACTGCAATGTTCAAGCAATTGCAGGCTGCTAACAAAATCGATTTGAAACTAAACAATAGTGCTCAAGTGCTGGGGGATTTGCGCAAGGTCAAGGCGGAATTGCAGCAGATAAATAAGCTGGCAAGCCAGACCAATATCAGGTTGCCACGGCAACCTGCGGGCGGGTCAGGTGGCGGGTCAAGTAAACCGCAAGGGGCTTCGAGTAGTATTGCGAAACATGTTAAAGATTTGCGAGAAGTCGAGAAATTACAGAAGGCGATCGCGTCTACCTCGGTGAAGTTTGCGGCAGATCCAAACGCTAAAATGCAGGCGAAAATGATGCAGGAAATGGTGCGACATGCCCAAGAGATGTCGCGCATTAAGTTAAAAATATTCGATCCTAATGCACGATCTGAAGCTGAGAGACTTGCGAAAGCACTCAATGGCATCAACTTGATGCGCATTAAGAATGAGTTTACCGGGGCAGAAAAATCTGTTAAGCAGTCTATGGGCGCAATGCGGGGATATGTCACGAGTGCATTAGGAAATATTACTGCTGATTTAGTAGCTTTTTCAGTACGCGCTGCAACAGCCGGGGCAGGTGCGATCGTGGAAGCTTCGGGTGCTGCTATTAAGAAAAATATGGCGGTTCAATCTGATCTCAATGCAATCGGAACACTGGGGGATCTCACTCCCCAACAACTAAAGCAGATTGACCAAACAGGAAAGGAAATTTCTATTACGTATGGGAAGACTCGGCAAGAGATTGGCGGGATTGCGATTGATATTGCGCAAGCTGGTATTAATCAGAGCAAACTAAATTCTTATCTTTCAGAAACAGTAAAGCTATCCGTTGCAGCAAGATCAAACGCTGATATTGCAACAGCATCACTGATTAAATTAGCTAACAATTTCAATCTTACTGAAAAGCAAGCATCGGATATTTTGACACAGGGGGCAAACCGTTCTGTGAGTGGTTTGACAGGGTTGGGTACTTCTCTCCAATATTCCTCTGGCGGTGCGCAAAAATTAGGTATCTCAGCAGAACAAAATATTGCATTAACTAATATTTTAACCTCATCGGGATTAGAGGATTCCCGTGCAGGTACCGCGTTAGATGCGGCTTATCGAAATGTACAAAAGAACCCTGATGTTTTTAGAAAACTTGGGATTGAAATCTATGATATGAACGGAAACCTCAAACAGGGGATTGAACTATTTGAAGCTATTTCCGATGGGTATGAAGCTTTATCTGATAAACAAAAATTAGATCTCCTAAATAAAGGTTTCGATAAAGATGGAAACATGGTTCTAGATCTAATTGGAAAAATTAGAAAAGAGAACCGTGCTCGATATGATGAAGAACAAAAGGCAATGCAGGAAAGCGCGGGAATGTCTGAAAAGATTTCCCAAAAAATGCTTGATGATCCTGCTAAAAAAGCTGAGATTTTAATGCGTAAAATGGAACTGCTCCAAGAAAAAGCAGGACAAGCTTTTGCGCCGGGGGTAGATGCAGCGATTAAATTTGGTAATGAAGTAGCGGATGCTTTACTAAAAAATGAAGACCTATTCCAAGAAATCAATATAGCTGCAACAGAGTTTGCAGATTATCTAAAAGATAATCCGCAACTGGTTCAAGAAACAGTTGAGTTCGTCCAAGAACTCGCAAACATTATCGGTGGGACTATCCTTGATCTCGTTCGAGATTGGATTAGGTTCACAACTGAAAACAAAACGGCTTATGAAGGGTTGCTGAAAACCATAACCTTGACTGCCAATGCCTTGACCGGGATCGCTGGTATTGGGCGGGATTTGGTTGAGATTTTATTTAAGTTAATCAATGGTGCTGCGGAAGTCGCAATTAAAATTGCTCAATGGAGCAATCCTTTGAATTCCGCTGTTGCATCAATGCAAGCTTTTAACAGTGAGCAAGAAAAAGCGAAGGCTTTGAGTACTGGGGTTAGTAGTGGTTTTTCCCAGGGGATTACCAAGGGGAGAGTTATTGGGGGCGGGAACAATGAAGTGCAAATCTCAGAAGCCCAGATGTACCAACTAGCAGCATTAGCTGTAGCTGAGTCCCCAACGAGAGAAGGGCGTGCTGATGTCGCTCAAGCTGTATTCAATCGAATCAACGCTGGATATGGAGCAGATGTGACAGAGGTCGCTTTTGCGCCCGGACAATTTGAGCCATACTTCGGGGTTAACCCTCAACAGACATCGACCAGAGCAGGTGCGATCGCATTCCTGCGGAGTAGGGGTTATTCAGAGGAACAAGCGATCGCGGCATTAGATCAGTCAATTGTTGATTTTAGTGATCCTGCAATGATGCGAAATTCTGCTCAACATGTAGGGGGGAGAACTTCATTTAAAGGTACGAGTGAGTATGGCAACTTCAATCCAGAGGAAGATCGCTTGAGATATGAACGCGAAAATTTTTACCATATAGACTCTGGGCAAACCTACGATCAACTTGCTCAATATCAAAGTCAAGCACCTTCCGCCATAGTTATCCAAGGGGCGGCAAGGGCAGCAAATTCTGTACCCGATCGCGTCCTTAACTCACAGTCAAGCGGCGGTAGCAGTACTAGCGGAGGAACATTTATCCGTGTTGTTAAATCAGGTCAGCGCGACGAGAATGGGAACGAACTACTCACCACTGAGCTAGTAGCAAATGGTCGTGTCATCGATCGCATTGAGGCGGGCGCGGTATCCGGTCGTCCTAATGCTCAAAACTTTAGATTGCCCGCTCAATCTAGAACCGGATCGCGGGAACCATTACCAGAAGGGACTTACCGAGTAGGTTCACCAGAATTTTCCCAAAATAGTTTTGGTAATCAAGCTCTAGGAGGTCTGTGGGTTGGGATTGAGCCGAACCAATCAACAGAACGATCTGCATTGGGTATCCATGTGGATGGCGATCGCAATGCTCAACCGGGCACTGATGGTTGTCTCGGCTATATCCGTATTGATGATGGGCGGCGGGTGACCGATTTTATTGATGAATATAAGCCGACAGAATTGATTGTTGATTATGGGTTGGGCAGTGTTAATCAGCAATCAAGCGGTGGTGGATCATCAGGTAGCTCAGCCCCCAGCGATATCAGCGATCGCGCACAGGAGGCGATCGACAGAGCGGAGGCGAGGGAGAAAAAAGAAGAGGTTCGCGTCGCACCTGTACCCGTGCGAACATTGCCGGGGCAAGAGTACGGAGCAGACAGAGACGGTGGAACACGGATACATGTAGGCGAGGATCTAGATGTAGGCGACGGTCAGAACTCCGTATCTTATTTGGGTGGTGAAGTTCTTGAGATTCAAGACTGGGGCGAGTATGGTTTTGCAGCCCTAATCCATAACGCTGAGCTTGGCGTAACAGAAATTATTGCTGAGTTTAGCCACGCATTAGTCGCTGTTGGCGATCGCATTGCCGCTGGTACAGAAGTCGGTTCCGGTGCAAATGATGTTGCCGGAGTTTCTCATGTTGAAATTCACGAAGGCAGAGGGCGCACACACCGGAACTTAGATCCACTGGAATACTATGCAAAAGTTGGAGTAGATCCCACGACTGGGCGCGTTTTTGATGGCGACCAAGAACATTCCTACCGTATCGCCAGTGGACTCCGTGAAGATGCAGAAACAGAACGCAAACGCAAAGAAGAAGAAGCAAAACGCGAACGGGAACGCCTCCGCGACGAACAACGCAACAATGAAGACGAAGTGCGGGAGATGCAACGCAGAGAGGCGGCACGGCAGCGAGAACAAGCAGCCGAGGCGCGACAACTTGCTCTACAATCTGCCCGCACTCAGTTCGAGGGTACAGACCTCGCCCCCATGTTCGATCGCCAAATGGAAGCCATGGAGATCGACGACGAATTCCTAAACGATATCTCTGAGGCAAAAGAACGCCTTCAGGACTTAGAGATTCAGCAACAACGACTTACCGCCGATCGCGCCAACGAACCGGGAATGAAAGAACTATTGGCGCAGTATGAAACCGCGATCGCCCAAGAAAAAGAATATGTCAGAACATTAGAGGAACGGGTATCGGCGCGCCAAAAACTACTTCAGGATCAGTACGCCGTTGAGGATAACGAACTAGAACGGGAGGTCACCGACGAACGCGCAGCGGCAAATGCAACGCGGGCATTGAAAATGCAGGAGCTTGCCCAGCGGGAATACCTATCGACAATCGATAATGGTGCTGTGCGGGCTTACCAAGAATCCCGGATGGCGGCGGCAACCGCTGAGACGGAACTATCAGAACAAGTTCGGGTCGGCAGTGAAGAAATCGAGCGCCAACAAGAACTGCTCGACAAATATCAGGCAGCGGGCGGTGACATGGGTGCGCGTCGCGTTGTCCTGTTGCAAGAACGAATCGCTAGCCTACGGGAAGACCTGGCGGGACTTCAAGAGGCATCGGCGATCGAAATTCAACTCGACCTCAAAGTTGCCCGCGATGAACTCGATCGCGTCGTTGCTGAAATGCAAACAGGCATTCAACAACGCATCGGCGAACAACAGGTCGCCCGCCTGCGTCGGAACGGCGATGAGTTTGGCGCACGACGGCTTGAAGCATCTCAACAACGTCGAAGTATCGATGAACAATATAGCCGCGATCGCGCTGAAATCGAAGGCTTCCGCGACACTATTGGAAGCGATCGCACTGATGCATTGTTAAACGATCGAATGCAGCAACATAGATTAGATACTGAGGTTGTGACAGATAGTTTAGATCCACTTAAACAAATGCTTCCCGACCTTGCCAACGGTTTCAGCAACCTGTTTACAACGATTTTTACCAACTTTGAAAACCTAGGACAGGTCACCCTTGGAATTCTTGACCAACTACTGGGCAAGTTGTTAGAGATGGCGGCAATGGAATTGTTCAGCAATCTATTCGGCGCAGCGGGCGGGGGCTTACTTGGTGGCAGCGGATCAGCCGATCTAATGTCGGGGGGTGGCATGGCTATCCCCACGGCTGCGGCGGGCACTATCGGTTCATGGGGGCAGAATTTGGAATCACTTCCCGGCGCGATCGGTGATGCTGCCAGATTGGAGCGATCGCTCTCTGGTAGGGAACCCGTGCTAGCTATGCTCAACAAAGACGAAGGTATCTTGAACGCAAATCAAATGGTCGCCTATAATAGGACGATGTCCAGCGCTAGAGTCCCATCGTTCGCTAATGGTTCGATCGCCCCTATCAGCAGTGGCATGGGCGGCGGACTAAACTACAGTGGTGGGAGTTATGTCTTTCAGGGGGGTGGTATGGACGAGGCAACTTTTGCCGCGTTTACCCGTGCTACTGATGAGAAGGTTCATCGCGTTGTCAGTGAGTCTTGGAAGTCAGCGCAGCGACCGGGTGGGACTCTGAATACTTTAGGGAGGAAGTAAGTGGGATTCAAGAAGCCACAATCAAACCAAAGTGAAGTTGAAGATACACTACGCGGGGAACAAGTTGCCCGCGCCATAATCGCTTGGGGAGAAGGTTTACTTGAGGGCCCAGCCACAGCCGACGCGGCTCAATCAATCAGGCTTGATGGTGTTCCCCTAAGAATCCCAGGAGACAAGACACCAAGCTTTAGAAAAGTAGTTCACAAACATCGTTACGGCGGTTACAACCAGCAAGGTATTCCCGGCTGGACAGATAGCATCGGCGCAGAGGTTTCGGCTGATGCACAGGTCACCAACCGAAACGGCGCTGTAATCCGCACTGTCACCAATGCTGAAACGGATACTATTGTTCTGAATTTTAATGTTCGATTGTTCAAATCCGAGAAAGGCGATATCAAGCCTAATGAACTGATCTATCGAATCTCTACCAAACGCGGCACAGAAGCATGGAAAATTCGCGGGACATATACCATCAAAGGGATCGCCCAAAACCCTGCCCCAACCTCGGAAGAGATTCCCGTTGATAATCTTGGTGGAACTGCTAACACATGGCAAGTGCGCGTCGAGAAACTCAGTAAAGATGGGGAGCGCGATCGCCCCAATGAACTATATTGGCAAACTCTAGTCCCAAGAGTAGAAGAAAAGCTAGGCTTTAATCGCACCGCCATTAGTTGCATCCAAGTATCCTCAGACATTTTTACATCCTTCCCTGGAATCACCAATGATTTACTAGGAGCAAGGGATGTCCGATATCCGGCGGGCGCAACAATTAGAGCCGATCGCACTCTTGACTTAACAGGTGTATCTTGGACTGGTGCGCTCACATCCTCAACAGTTGCCCTCAATTCATTCTTCGCTACTGTAGTCGATTTTCTGACTAATCCAACATTGTGCGATCGCCCGCGTACTCTCGCTGAAATCAACCTCACCGACCTATTCAAGATCGAGAAATGGAACTCAACATTAATTAGTACTCCTCTAGGGATGCGCCCGCGTTGGGCACTGGCATTCTATCTAGACGAGGATGACATTACTAGTTATGCAGAGCTTAAAGAGATTTGCTCTAGTTGTTTTGTTGAAATGTACGAAGCCGATAATCAAATTCGCTTCTACCAACAGCAAGACAACGAGGCGGCAGTCCTTGAACTCACTAACGCTGACTGCAAACAAGGTTCGGGCTTCACCTATGGATGGACTGAAGGGAGCACAAGATACAATCAATGTCGCGCTACTTACTATAATGCTGACTTCCATGAGTATCGCATTAGTCTGCCCTATGAGGAAGTGAGCGACCTCGCCATCAGACCGCGCAATACTATTGAGGTTGAGGCGATCGGGACTTATGGGGAGGAGCAAGCAAACCGCTATAGTAAAGCGACCATTAAAATGGCGCAGTTGAATACTCAATACTTCAGCGCTGTTGTCCATCCTAGAGCTTGCTTTGTTCGCCCTGGGCAAGTTGTTAAAATCTATGATGAAGCGGTCGCCAATGTTCGCAATGGCGGTCTGTTGCGGGCATGGAATGGAACTACAACCTTTACCGTAGATGCACTGCCCGTAGTCAGTGCAGGTGATAAGTTCAACGTCCATGTTGCCGATGGAACTTATCAAGAACTTACTATTGCTAGTTCAAACACTGGTGCGTTAACTATTACGACGACCGCTGCGCCTACTCAAACTCCTATTGTTGGATCTGTGTGGACATGCGATCGCGCTGCTGTACAACCACAACGATTTCTGATCCGTTCTGTGCGCCCAACTGAGGATGAATTTGTCGAGATATCAGGGACGAACTATATCCAAAACTTTTGGGCAGTAGTTGAACAAGATGCAGCGCCATTGTTGCCGAATGTGGTTGGTGTTGCCCCAATTATTGCTCCGCCATTGAATATTCGCGGATACCTGTTGGAGGTTGAGGCGGGTGGATATGATACTGATCCGCGACTGTTTACGGTCTGGGGTGGGTGGGATGAGAATCCCAATGTTCAGGTCTCTAGCTATATCTGCGAGTTCGCCTCCGCCGACGGGCAATGGACGGAACGGCAGAAGCTTCCCAAGGAGGCGTTTGAGGTTCGCTGGACTGGCAAGGTGTACGGCAAATATCAAGTTCGGGTGGCAATCGAGGATACATTTGGACGGGTATCCGATTGGGCGTATAGTGAGGAAATTACAAGCGCTGTGACGGGTGTCGCGACGCAGAATATGAGCCTGATACTCAAGGTTAACACTCGCAATACTGATGTACTGTCGCTGAACATGCGGAACCTATCGGCAACCGTTAATATTCCTAATGTTATGATTGCATTCAAACCATTAAGTTCAACAGCATGGGAGCCTAGCGGGGCAACAACAACGACGATTACTGTTGCGGCAGCGTATCCCCTCGATGGTAGTAGTCTGCAAACCTTTAATCATATGGCTAGAACTTTTGCGGGCATTAATGTTTACGAGCCGCTGACAAGTAAGAATTATCATAATATTGTTCGCTGGCTGTTTGGTGGAAGAACTAATAAGACGTTTCCTTTAAATCTTTCGACAAGTTCTCCTAACTCTCAATTCTTGAAACTCAATACAAGTAAGTTCGAGGAGATTGCAATCTTTGCTAGCACTGGTACTGCGGGAACTAGTGCAGCGATAAAAGTTGTCGCCTGTGGACAAAATATTGGAGATGAATTTTTATGATCCCAACCTATTTCTCAAAAAGAACCTTGCATCCTGCATTTGCCAGCGGGACAAATATAACTACTATTTTTGATAGCATCGCAGATAA
Organism: Microcoleus sp.; assembly: GCA_051652045.1. Taxonomy (GTDB): domain Bacteria; phylum Cyanobacteriota; class Cyanobacteriia; order Cyanobacteriales; family Microcoleaceae; genus Microcoleus. The sequence goes on from JBOFTL010000514.1 coordinate 16,042, forward strand.
CATCAACCTTGATGCGGCAATGAGTTGCGGCTTTCAACTCCGCAATCCCGGCAGCATGGTCGCGTTCTTAATGGTGGACTACAATCTTAGCGACGATCCCAATGGTTGGATAAATTTTATTGATACTCAGGGTACTGGGATACTGCCAAATCAATCTAACCCATGCTCTGTACTGCGATTATGCAAGCTGGATTCTCTTTCCGGCTCCCCTTGGACAAACATTGCAACAGCGATAACATCAGCCAGTTTGTCTGCGATCGCTGTTGAGTTGAACATAAAAGGAATAGCAGGGATAAGGGTGCGCTGTAAAACTGTTGGAGTGAATAACGCGACCTTCATGACTGTTGTCGGAGCGGCGTTCGCCCCAGCAGTAGAGCGATCCGAATACATTGAACTTGGTGAGGAGAGCATTCAAGCGCTAAGCATCACATCAGGATTTAACCCATCTTACACTGTAGATTGCTCCAAGTATTCCAATCTTGTACTCGTGGCAAATGCGATCGGGACAAATAATGTAGTTCCAATCCCGGCGAATACATTCACCAACCAAACAGTAGCTTATCCAACTTCTGGGACTAATGGACTGCCCATGATTTTTGGGCGATACACACCACCAGATAGTTCTGATGAGAGTTGGCATCTAGTGAACCAGTGGACAATCATTGATAACGATTCAGGGAATTGGGATAGTACCAATATTATTTCGCCACTAATAACAATGAGAGGCAGCATATCAGATGCGGCAGGGATGGGCTTTATTTGCCATATCAACTGCACAAACTACTCAGCATTGCGCTTCTTTTGGCATTCCCCATCAGCGGCAACTCGCGTAAATCATAGGGCATCCCTAAAATGAACTATCAAGAGTTTGACTTTACTGACATAGTTGTCAACAAAATCGGCGAGTATCCCTATGATATCGTCGGTCGCAATCGCATCATTGAGCTTGATGTGCAGGGCTATCGCTTTGCTAATTGGGTGCTCCTCAACAATACGGGGACTCTAGCAACCATTTTCCCAACTCAAAAAGAACAACTTATTTCAACTGGAACTTTTGAATCCTATCCTATCAACTACTTTCAACTCTACGATTACCGCGATCCAGGACTGTCTATAAACAAACTAGGCGCACCATTCCGCTACCGAGAAGGCGCGGTAAATCCCCAGACTCTTGGGCTAAGCAATGGCACAAATGGTAATATCTCCATCCAGTCCTATGTGCTAGACGGGATTAGTACATTCAGCTGGATTGCTGGCTATCTGGCAACCTCAACGGTCAACAAAATCGATCGCATCTATTGCTTACTCAAAAGCCGCTACACGGGCACTACCGCCCGAATCAATATCAGCACCACTAATCCAACAAACTTTGTATGGATCGATTGCAGGGCGCATCATTGGGCAGGGCTGCATCTGTTTTTCAATGGCACTATTACCACTGTAGCTATTGATGGCTATGTCTACAAAACACAACCGCTAGCAGTAGCGATCGCGGGTACAAGTGGCGGCGTGAATACCTCCAACCCAATGGCATACCTTCAAGAAATCGTGCTGCCCGCCCAAGGCATCGCCTATCGCGTCAATTGCCAAGCCTTTGGATGGCTGCGAGTCTCTTGGACTGGGGCGGCGACGACGATGACCGTTAAGGGGTTGCTTCAGGGTTAGAGGCGATCGCGCGCCGCGCAAGCGCCATTTTTTGAATTTTGCTAACGAAAGAATGAGGGTTTGGGCGATCGTTGACTTCTCCCCCAGTTGAAACAGGGGGATTCTAAGCGGATGTTGCTACGCGCTCTGAAGAGACGCTTCGCAACGCTTACGATATGATTTCTTCAAGCCATTGAATACGTCATATCGTTTCGGCAGAGTCAAAACTGCCCTAACGGACTCGGCTAGAACGATGCCTAGCTGTGCCGATACCTTTCTAAGGATATTCGCCGCTCCATTGCAATCTGAGATGAACTACCCCACCGCATAGGCGGATGGGGTTTCTAAACCCGCATCGCCTACTTGCTGAGATTTTTGACGCTTCTTTGCCCCAAGTTGCTTCATGCTTCCGCATTTAGTAGAGCTTGACGGCTCTGCGTCTAAGAGGCTAGTTCCTAACCCCTTTGCCCAAATCAGATTGACTTGAGCGGCATTGATATCTCTATCCTCAACATGACCACACCGAGGATTAGAACAAATATGAGTTCTGTCCTTGAGTGTCTTAGGTGTGAGTTCCCAGCACTTGGCGCAACGTTGAGACGGTTTGAGTTTGCGGGTAGGCGACTCTACATAGAAACCACCTGCCTCAGCTAGTTTGTACTCAAACATCTTGCCAATCATGGCAAACCCAACCTCAAGGATAGAGCGGTTCAACCCAGCTTTTTGAGCTTTGCGCTTACCTTTTTTAGCACTGGCGGTCATGCCTTTGACATTGAGTTGTTCACCTGCAACTAGGCTATTACCGCTGACTATGTTGCTAGTGGTTTGATGCAACCAATCTTCACGCTGACGGGTCACTTTCCGTTGCAGTTTTGAAACGGCTTGACGGTGTTTTTTCCAACGACGTGAAGCTTTGATTTTTTTATTGCGATTTGGCGCACGTTTGCGTCGTAGCTTTTTGCTTGCTGCTTTGACTTTGCGCTGACCTTCCTTGATAAACTCTGGCTTAGAAATCTGCTCACTCGTAGATAGAGTAATTGCTTCCTTGCAACCTAAATCAATGCCTACCGCGCCTTCACCCGTTGTTCTGACAGGCTCACAATTGACCGTGATAGAGGCATACCATTGACCATTACGAAAAATGATCGTGCAAGTTGTGGGAGTGCCCCAAGTTCTTGCTTGTCCCCTCATCTGCATCCGTCCTAAGTTAGACAACACCAGATGACCGCACCCACCATCGGTTTCAGCAGTCCAGCCCGATTTAGCGGGATACGTCCAGCCTGAATAATGACGAATTGACTTGAATTTTGGGTAGCCGCCTAAGCCAGAAAAGAAGCGCTTGAATGCCAGATCGACCCGCTTGAGAGTGGCTTGCAAGGCTTGAGAACCCAGTTCTTTGTACTCTGCCCAAACTTCTTTGAAGGCTGGTAGACAGTTCTGTTGTTCAAAATAATTAACGGAGTGCCCAAACTTTTGATACTGGGTTTTTCGGTTAGCAAGAGCCGCGTTATACAAGTCTTTATGCATCCGTCTCCACTCATGCAGCTTCGCCGTTTGAGCTTTATTTGGATACAATCGAAATGTAACGCGCCTTACTGCCATACCGTTTTTACCTCCTTTATTGTTTCAGTCGATGTAATGAACTACAATCAATATATCACAGATTCCAGAAATGAGTAGAAATTGCTATGACTCAACTTAGAAGCGGTTCTCACGTTGTATTTAGAATTCACCTGCATATTGTTTTTGTCACCAAGTACAGACGAAAAGTGTTGACTCAAAAGATGCTTGAATCAATGAAACCTGTCTTAGAACGGGTGCTAGAGGTCAATCAAAGTCTTTTGACTGAGTTCAATGGCGAACCCGATCATGTTCATCTGTTGATTGACTTGCATCCGGATAACAATATTTCTGCCCTAGTTTCTTCTTTGAAGTCAGCATCCAGCAGGATTCTAAGAACTGAATTCAAAGAAGAAATTGATAAAGTATATTGGGGTAAGGCTAAATTGTGGCATGACTCTAAATGCATCATTTCTTGTGGCGGTGCGCCTTTAGAAACGGTGAAAGAATATGTGCAGAATCAATCTGGTGGGCGACCTAGCTAATTGGCTGCTCCGCTTCGCTACACAGCCGCGCTATCCATCCCCACCTTAAAGAAGGATGGGGAATTCCGCTAATTAGTTAATCAGAACGCCTTGAGCGGTTTTATATTGCCCGCGACCAATACCGTCACCCTTCTTTCCTCGTTTACCCGATGGTTTCCAGCTTGCGGGTTTTTCACCGTATGTTGGCAAGAAATCATGGTCGATAATTGTCCTCTTCAGCCGCATCCTTGAAGATTTGTTTACCTTGTTCTTAGTCCCTATTAACCAACAGACGCAGGCGGAAAACGATAGCCCGCGTTCTGCCGCCAACTCCGCGATCGCATCCACCAATTCAGGCGGCATGGTCACGGTTTTGGTTACGGTCGTTCGTCCCTTCCCACTCCCAAGGGGACGACCAGCACCCCTGGGATTCGTGGGAGTTTTCTCAGGCATTGGTATTCCAGACCGCGATCGCACCACGCAAATCAGCACCAATCAAATCAGCACAAATCAGATCAGCACCACGTAAATTCGCGCCACTCAAATTAGCGTCACGTAAATTCGCGCCACTCAAATCTGCGCCACTCAAATTAGCACAAATCAGATCAGCACCACGCAAATTCGCGTCACTCAAATTAGCACCACTTAAATTCGCGCCACTCAAATCTGCGTCACTTAAATCGGCACCACTTAAATCGGCACCACTTAAATCGGCACCACGTAAATTCGCGCCAGTCAAATCTGCATCACGCAAATTAGCGCCACTCAAATCAAAAAAAGAACCATCCGCAGACATCGATCGATAAAGAAGCTGAACTTGTGCGGCGGTCAATCCGCCCATAAAAAACAGTCTTTCCATCAAATCATGGAAACACCTAAACTCGTAGTCCACGCCACGGATTGCGCGGTTAAAGTCGGGATGAACGCCTTCTTTTGTTGCCGCAGACCCAAATAAACAGTGCGTTGTCCCGCATGTTTTAAGCGTCTCTGGGGCAACCTTATTTCCCCATTTGTTCATCGCAAACCACGACAAATCATCATCATTTAATTGTTCAATCACCCAATCAGTCGTTGCTTTCGTAATCATTGCCTTACCTCCTCGGCGTTCTCTCGTTTACCCCAACAAAATAACAATAACATCCAGATTTAATTCTTGTCGATACCCGAAATTAAATTAATTGTTGTGCCCACTCTTCCCACTCAGTGGGGACAAGGGAGCTACCCTCGATTGAGGCGCGATCGCTCCTGGGGAATTCCGTGTTGCACGCCCAACAGTTGGTGGCAGCGATTAGATTTTGAGCGCCGCAGTACGAACATTCCTTACTGGGAGTATCGCCTTCGCTGGCGATCGCGCCTCTAAGGATTGATTCCTCTGTGATTTGTTCGGATAGTACTTCGATAAACGGATGCAGACCGCTGCCATCACCGGGATCAACATTGCCTGCCCAGTCGTTTACATAGCCATAGACTTTGCCAGTCTCAGGGCTAATTCGGCAGACTCGCCCAATTATTTGAACGATGCGATCGCGGCTGGGGATTCGTCTGAGGATATTGCAATGCCTGGCGGGACGGATATCGACCCCAGTGGCGATCGCGTCCACTGACACTAGTCCGTCAATTAGTCCAGTGCTGCAAGCTTCAATGAGGCGATCGCGTTCATCGTTGCCGACCTCTTCATTAATGATGGCAAAGTCCAGCCCAAATTCAGCGGCAACTCGTTGCAGTCGTTTTGATTGAGACTCGCCACCACTGCGGTTGGCTTCGCAGAACCAAAGCGATCGCCCTGCGCCGTCCCGCTGTACGCCTTCTGTTTGCAGGTATTGGGCGATCGCTATCCTCAATGCTTCATCGGTGTTCAGTTCACGCCGCCCGTCTGACTCGACCCCGTTCAGGATTGAATATTTTAGAGGCACAAGATAGCCCCGTGCTTGTAGTTCACGGTATGGCGGGCAGATTACTGCGCCATGAGCGCGGACGATATTGCCGCGCTTTTCGTTTAGGGCGTAAGCCTCGTTGTATGGAGTAGCCGAAAATGCAGCAACATTACAACGCCAGTCGGTTAGGATTGGCGTTGCCGCTTCATAAAAGCCAGAGGTGTGATACTCGTCGAAAATGACAATATCAGCGGTTCTTAGATAGTCGAATGTTGCATCTCTTGATCCGACTGATTGCAGCGTCACAATCTGGACTGGTGCGTCAAGGTTCTCATAAGCCTTCGGGAAACTTCCGCAAATTACACTTAGATTTCCATCCAAACCAAAATCACGGCAGTCATCCACAGCCTGCATAATCAGTTGCAGCATGGTCACGACAATCAATACTTTTTTTCCGTGATCTACATACTGCCGAGCGATCGCTCCTATTATCGTCCCCTTGCCGCTGCCAGTTGCCGCGCAAACAAAACCAAGGCGATCGCCTTGTAGATGCAACTGATTTAGTCCCGCGATCGCCTTTTGTTGATAGTCTCTCAGGGCGATCGCATAGGGTTGCAATGGTTGCAGTAGTTGGTAGTGCCAAGTGGCGGAAATAGTTTGCATTAGCCTACTCCGCAGGCTCCGTTGCGAGGTTCTCCTTCCTCAGTCCATTTGGTCTCGCCATCATCGTTGATCCATTTCTGATGACATATGCCATCCTTTATCTCGACATCTCCAGTAGGCTTGTAGCTGTCGGCACAAAAAGACAATCCAATCAATAGTAGCCAGACAAAAATTAATCGCATAGTTGCTCCTAAAACAAAATCAAAACTAGGCCCCAACAAATCAGCAGCAGCGGCGCAAGGTACACCAAACGGCAAAGCCAGTGAAACGCCCGCTGGGCAGGGTTGGGAAACTTGCCAAATAGTTGAGTCCCCGCGCGATCGCCACCTCCCAACAAACGATGAACGATCGGTACATGCAACCATTGGGGAAGATTAATGCCATCTACCAGGTAGATTGAGTATCGAGTCTTCAGGTGACGATAATGGAAGTGGTGGAAGCTGTGCCCCTTACTGGGTGGGTGTTTGCGCCGCATCTTCTTTAAGTCTTCGTAGTAGCGATCGCTATGTCTCATGTCTGCCACCATCTTCCATCTCTGCCAGAATACTCCGCAAGTCTTCCTCCATATCACTCAGACTAGACCCGATCGCCGTCTCTAGTATCTCGCTATGTTGTGCGATCGCCACTTCCAAACTTTGGATGCGGGCACATTGATATAGGGCGATCGCTTGCCCCATGTTCATCTTGTTCTCAACACACCATTTTTGGAGGAACTCTAGAGCAGAGTCCATGTATTGCTCGGTCATATCAGAAAGCATAGTAGTTTTCTCCAAGGAACAACACGAATACAGTGGGGATTGTCTTCTCCTCTCGACTGCCGAATCGAGTGGGAGTGACCTGTCGGCGTTCAACCTTCCACCAAAAGCCGCATCGCTTAAACACATCGCCGATTACTGGATCAGCGTACCAATTCATCGCAATCGTACCATCGCATTGAGCAAGTACTTCAATAGGAACGCGATCGCGCCATTCATCTGGCAACTCAAACGCAACCATCCAAACAACCATCGAACGATTTACCGTTATCTCGCGGACTTCTGTGGGGATGGTGTATCTACCTCTAGGCATTAGTCCGCCCTCCGCACCGTAACTGTCGCAACCATTTTCCCATCCTTCCTGACCTGAACTTGCACCAGTTTACCTTCCTTTACTAAATCCTTGATTGCCTTATCAACACTTGGCTTAAGTGCTTCTGGAGCTTTAGCAAGTATCGCTTGAATTGGCATTTGCCTTCCCTCAAGATTCTGCAACAAGCGCGATCGCACCTCATCCATCGGCGAAGGCTTTGGAACTTTCACCGTTTCCTCTGTACCCTTGTGTTCCTCCGTGACTGGAGTCGTTGGGGCAGTATGGGAATAAGCGATATAAAACCAATCGCCATCCAGTTTTGACTTTGGTAGCCCCGTTCGCATCAAGTTAAAGCCTCTATCAAACTCAGTGCGATCGCCTTGTTTTGTTAACTCCCACAATTGTTGAGCTTTAGCAATACTAAATCGTTTCCCTTCTGGGGATACTTCGAGCAACAGCCTTGAACATTTCCCAAGCCACTCTCGAAACTCTGCCGTCAGCACGACATCAGTCTTAGGCGCTGTGTCTACCGTCAGCGCAGTTGGGACAGCAACAGAAGGAACGGCGATCGCATTCAACTGAGTGTTTATCCCGATGGGCGGGTTACCTGGAGGAGTCGTGGGCTGTGAAGGTAGGGGCGATCGCATGGGTACGCCCTTTGGTGGTGTTGCGGGGGCAGGAGGAGTATCAATAGATTCAGGAAGCTTTTTGTCTTCAATAATCTTGCGCATCCATGCTTGGTAATAAACACAAACTGGAATCCTTTTGTGTTCCCCATCATCGATCAACCATTGATTATCGCTGTCGTCATCAGGATCGCCAAAATCCTCATAAGCATTCGTGTATATTTCCTTCCAAACGTGGGCAACAGCTTCAGGATATCGCTGTCTGTCGTTTGCCATTAGTCGTTCTAGCGTTGGTCGAGTTGCTGAATTTTCCAACCGCGATGCTCGAATCGAAACTTCAAGTTGAGTCTGAGCACTCAACTTATCAAAAGGGCGATCGCCACCCACAAAAATATGAACGCCAAGTGATGCAATCCCTACAACGCCGACCCATCCAAACGCTCCACCAAATGCTAAAAACCCAAAGCTTGCGCCGACTGCCCACCAAGGATAAGTTCTTTTTGCCACATCTGGCAAGTCAATATAATCGCCGCGTTCCGCACTCAGAATACTCGAAAGGGCGATCGCGCCATACCCCGTTTTAATTGTTAATTTACTAGGAGATTGTTCCATCATAAAATTTCTCGATAGAGCCAAGGGACGATCAACGCGATCGTCCCTTGGAATAGTTACGCTGCTTTCGTACCTGTACCTTGCTTCTTCGTTACGTACCACCCAGCAAGAATCGCCGGGAGGATAGTCACTGCTTTCGCCGTCAAGAACTCAGGGGCGAGTGAAGACATTGCCATCTTAAAAAACGCCACTGCATCAAACGATTCGATTGATGGCGCAACGCCGAGCTTGACAGCAAAAGGCGTAAACATTGCAAACGAAATCCCAATCTCGTAAGCGTAAAGCACTGCCGCTAAAGTTCCGAACGCTGTAGCCACTTTGTCAACGCTTTTATTTCGTGACTCAATAAGCCTTGTCGTCGCGTCTGTATCCCCTTTTTCCGGTGCTTCTTGTGGAGTATTCCGCAGGTAGGCAAGTACCGACTTAAAGAACACGCCATTGCGAAAGTAAATCGCAATTTGACCAATTGAAGTGCCGACACAGGAGATGACTGCGATAGTCTGCCATGCGATGAGCTTATAGCTTAACAGTGCGACAACAAACCAAACGACCGACAGTGACAGCGCTACAGTAAGGGCAAGAGTTTTTTTAACGCTGCTTTGTTTCTGAGAAACAATCAGCCAAACACTAAGTGCAATCCCTGCCAACGCCACAGGTAAAGTTTGAATGGAAGCCCACTGAGTAAATGGGATCTCTTTAATCATTTCCATCAAGAATTTGGCTGCAAGGATGTGCGGTTGAACGTTGACTGCAAGGGCGATCGCCAACCCCGCAACAAACAATGCAATTGCGATCGCGCCAGATATTCGCTGAAGTTTCAGCGCTGGAGACGCATCATAATCGGCTGTCTTTGTTGATCCTGACGGACTGTAAGTAGTCCCGTCAGTGTCAACTGTCCATGCATTTTGTTGAGGATTGGCATTGCGTCGTTGCGGGCGCTTGTAATCGCCATACATATTATTAGTCACGAGCTACTCTCCTAGTTGTCTTTGCATTGTCGTGTGCCCTTCTCGATACTCTGGCAGTGAGGCAAGCTTGGGACACACTCCCTGAACAATCGCTTGCCCTTGCTCGTTAATCTTGGCGACAGTGCCATCTAACGAACGAATCACCAGCCCGCTGGCTAGAATCTGCCCATTGCCCTGTGAATCTGCCGCACCCGTATAGATACGCCCATTGGTGATGCTAATGGGCTGATTGCCGCTGTTTACAAGGATTGGGGCTTTCGCTTCAATCCAAGTACATGCCGCAGCTTGACGCTCATTTGATTGCGCTTGCTGCGCTTTTGCATCCGCCGCCGCTTTTTGGCTCATGGGAACTTGCACCAACGGAATGCCGATGCAAATTACGCCAATCCAAAAAGCAATGTTTACGTTTAGTCCCATGCCGATGTTTACTCCCAATCAAAATCACCAAACCAGTCAACCTCCTCCGAATCATCCGCGATCGCCACCTCCTCAACCACCACAGGAACCTCTTCAATCTGCACCACAATCGCCATCATGCGGGCAAGTCCATCGCCGCCGATCACACCTTGAGCATGACACTCAAGAAGAGTAGCGATCGCTATTGAACCTGCCCCAGCAGTCTGGAGCTTTAGCCGAAAAAATCCGATATGTCCATCAACGGGATTTGTTCGGCGCGGGATGCTGCTTTTTCAAGCCCGCGAGATCGCGCTGCACCGACAGCTTCGTCAATTCGCTTGCCCACTTGACTCATTAGTCGAGCATTGCGGATTTTGCGATTCGCATATGCCGCGATCGCCGCCCCATCTTCCGCATCAGCCATATCAACAGCCTCATCAATCGTTTCAGATTGCTCAGAAGCTTCCTCTACTGGGACGAATACATCCTCCTCAACCGGGTTTTTCAACACAGGCTTGCCCCGACGAGTGGCGATCGCAGTCCCACTCTTCACAGTCGGACGCGCGATCGCACCCGTGGCAACCGCAAGCTTACTACCCGCTAGTTCCTTGGCGATCGCCGGAACCATCGCCTCTGTAACATCCTCTGCGTCCAACTCGTTGTCGGCAAGATAGCCGTCAACTTGAGCCGCAGTAATACCATGCCTACCCATAGCTTCCTTAAACTTCCCTAATTCCATCCTTGTACCTCTCAAAAATAAAAGTCAATTCACTAAAGATAAACCTAGCTTACTCTTTGTTTTTTGGCAAGAGGTTAGACGAAAAATATTTGTGATTGTTTATTTCTCGCGGTGTGTGCTAGTCTTTACTCTTTAGCGATCGCAAACATTGCAAGGGGGAGTAGTTGAGGATTATGGATCTAGACAACGAGCAGAGGGTCATCTCCTCGCCGTTGTGGCACAAGTTCTGTTATCAATCTGTTCATGGCAGCAATGAAGGCACTAAGGACGAATATTCATCCGTGACTTGGGCAGCCATTCGACGTTCCGCCGGAATCGAGAAAGGGGACTGCAAACGAAAACTCACTGTCCGAGAGGCTCTGATTGTTTTTGTCAGGGCAAATCTCGACAGCATCTGCAAAGACCTGAAGCTTCAAAAACCCAAGTCTTCCGAGATGTCCGTCTGGACTCCGACCGGGGTACTATCCAAAATTGTCAACGCTTATCTCGATAAACTAAATCCCGAAACATTAAGCCAAAAGCTTGGAGAGGCGATCGCTCTTAGCGAGATGTCGGGCACGAATATCGTTCAATTCATCCAAGTTTTTCAAGGAGGTATTGGACAAGTGCCACTGGGGGAGCGGCGGATCAGGGAAATTATCAAGCAGTCCACAAAAGTGCAGCTCAAGAAGACAGAAAAATACCCCTACTCCACTGCACAGAAAATGATTCAGTCAGTAATCAACAGATAAGGGCGATTAACCTAGTCCTCAATCTCCCCAAGGAAGACCTCGATTCCGCGATCGATTATCTATTATTCCTCGCCCACAAATAACCCCGCGATCGCCACTGATCGCGGGGTTATTTTTTGGTGTAAGGATAGGCAGTACATCTCCTCCAAATGGGGGAAATGTACTGCCTATTGGCTTTCAAGGCTTAGCGGGTCTCAAAACCGCGAAAAATCAAACATCAATTGCCGCACCCAAGAATCGAATTGGTTTCGCTTCAGGAATTGCTTTTGGAACACCCGCGCTACAGCGAATCTCGCAGTCTCGAAGCTGCCGCTGCAATCTATTGTTTTCTTGCGTTAGCGTTTGAATGCGCGATCGCAGTTTGATATTTTCTGCGCCAAATTTGTCGCCTGAACTTTTTCGAGCAGTAGAACGCGATCGCTCCAATTCAACCTCTAGCTCATCGTTTTTGCGTTGCAAGTCTTGAACCAGTTGCCCAAGTTCTGCAAAATCTTTCAGCGCTTGTTCGTCTAGTTTGCGCATCGTTGGAATACGATCGACAAAATGGAACAACTTGTTCATCGCCAAACCCGAACGGTTCAGGTTCAAAAACGCATTGTTCAATGTATCCAGCAATGCCGAGTCGGGCAACTCCAGTGGTGCAGGTTGAATTTGAACTTGAGGTTGAGGTTGAACAAGCAACGGTTTGACACCTTGCCACTGCAAGAAAATTGGAACCGCATCAGGAGATTTTTTGGCGAACTTGGAGAATTCGTTCTCTTCAAACATGTGGGCAGCGACCTGGGCTGCGGTGATTCGCGGTGGGATTGTTGGATCGGCTTGCTTCGACTGGGCGATCCGTTCACACTCCAAAAAGTATCGGCGGATTTCCTTGCCCTTTGAAGTTCGCGCCATCATCCCCAATTGCTTGAAGCAATCCAAAGAAAGCCTGACACAATCCTTGGGGCGACCACCGGCTGGACTTTTCACGCTCCAGCGTGAAAAGTCCAGCGTTTCCTCAAAGATCGAGCAGAGAGCATCTAACGCATTCTGCTTTTTGCCGTACCCAATCCACCGCCACGCATCATCCAAGTCCACAGGAAACTCCTCATCGCTTTCATACAGCGCGATCGCGTCCCCTAGCGAGAATTGAACCGCATCACAGACCTCGTTCGCCCAAGCGTCGTATCCGCTACCATTGCTGCCGTCTAGATTTTTCATCGTGATATCCTTGATTTGAGATTATTTTTGCGGACAGGTCAAACCTCATGTTTGACCTGTCCGCTTTTTCAATATACCATAAAAGGGTAGCCAATGAGTACCCAAGATATGAAAGAACGATTAAGTGTACGGATGTCTGCAAAACGACTTCAGAAGCTACGGGCTGTAGCTCAAGAACGGGACAAGACAATGACGGATTTGATAGAGGACTGGATCGATCGCCTGCCCACCCCCGCCACTGCACCACCCCCTGAACCCCCCGAATAGAACTCTTATAACCCCGCGATCGCCACTGATTCGCGGGGTTATTTGTTGGATACATCCGTTCTATATTAAGAAATATTCGATTTCCCTCCAGCCCCTAAAGACTACAAAAACGGAAACGACAGAATGCACCTTTCAGCGATCGCCCTAAAGATGAATGTCATTTATTCTTTAGTGATTTTTTATACCAACTCCTGGTATGACTGGATCGCGTATTTTTGAGTGCTAAAGATTAGAAGTTCACTCTTTAGCGCCTCGCAATTAAAAAACGGCTGAGTTCTTACTCTCGCAAAGATCTCCGCTACTGTCTATTCTTTAGCGCGATCGCAACACGTTTTCTGGGCACTCAAACGGACATATCGCCCCTATCTCGCGTATAGGGCTGCTCAGGGCTGGGTAGGGCTGGATGGGTAGGGCTGTTTAGGGCTGCACGAAATCGCGGGAGAGGGGCGGGCGATCGCGGATGGGGGATGGTCGAGAGGGGGGAGGATGTTGGGAGAGGAGCGGGCGATCGGACAGCAAGGGGCAACATTTAATATTGTGCTTGACAGGATTGATGGAATGATGCACAATATTAAATGTAAGCAAGCGAGAGCCGGAGGGCGAGATGGCAACAGCATACGAAACACTTAAGGCAGGGATGGAAGCGTTCGGGAAGGGCGATCGCCTAAAAATGGCGTGGGACTTGATTGTTTTTTCGGACTGCTGGGAGTCCATCGAAAGTCGCTTCTCCCCAGCGGCAATGCCTCTAATTCGGGAAGTTTACAACATGTACATTGCTGAGCTAGATGCTCAATGGAAATTGCAAGAGTCTATTGACTCACAGGTCGCGGCGCACACCACATGGTTTGACGACGACGCAATTGACGAGGTAGATGCATACGCCGTCGTGTATAGCGATCGCATCGAAGTGACGGCAAACGTCACAGGCATGGGTGGCAAACTGCCCACAGCCGGTCGCAAATACGTCGGCGGCAAAGGCGACATGCGCTGGGCATTCCCGCTGTCGGCGCTGGCAGTCGTTCGACCTTGCGTTTCGTTTGTACTGCACGAGGATGGGAGCCTGAACAATGCTTGAGTGCGCCCACCACTGGCTCAAAAACGGCACAAACAACGGAGTCCCTCGGCTCCGTTGTAAACATTGCGGAAAATCAATTCAGGAAGTCCCCAGCAAGGGCAGAGGACGACCCCGCAAGTACGAAAACTCAGCAGACAGATTCAAAAAGGAGAATCGCGTGAAAACATTCACATACACTCACAAGGCTAGCCATAGCTGGACTAGCTACACGAAGCTAACAAAAGAGCAAGAAGAGGCGATCGCTGCCACCAACGTCAGCTTCCCCCGATGGGCGATCGCGCCGTCAGGGCAAAAGCTTGGGCTGCACTGGCAGGACTGGAAGCGGGAGCCGATCAAAACAACAACCAGCGGCTACAGCTACTTCGATCTTGATGGCGGTACAGTGCGGATCAAGATCGAGACGACATATAAGTCCCCAGACTACGACAAGCCCAACGGCAACGGGGAGCACCGGCAACTCATGATCGTGCGATCGGATGTGCCGCTGACGTTCGAGTGGGAGTAGGCGCGATCGCCTACTATGAGCGGGGTTGAAAGTAATTTGGAAAATATATTGACAATACTTTCAGAATGCCCTATTATTGGAGATGTGGAAAGCGAAAGCGAAAGCGCTTCCGCGAGGTAAACATTATTTTTTGAGGAAACGAGCAAATGTCTTTTATTAATTTGACCCCCCATTCTGTCGAAGTTTACGCTGAGATCGCATTCATCAACTTGGAACAGGTCAACCCTACAACTTGGGTTGCTGATAGTATCGAAGGGACTGCCATTATGTCTATCGAATCTTCTGGCTCTGCCAGAATTTCGACTTCTACGGTTGAAGCCGGTGTGGTCGATAACGTACCGATGGTGGCGACGCAGTATGGCGAAGCAATGGGGATTCCTGCCGATGTTGCTCCAGGGGATTTACTTATCGTGTCTCTGCCTATGCAGAGCATGATGAAAGCGAGTAATCACGCCTTAGCAGGGCAGGCGGTTGCACCTTACAAGGTCGTTCGACTGCGTTCCAACACGTCTACAGTGTTGGGATGTATGGGCTTTACTTACTAATCTCTTGTGCCGCGCACTCGGTATCTGTCCTCTCTGGCGGTAGTGCGATCGCCAGTTTCACATTCAAGGAAAATCATGATGGACTACATTATTTACCACCAAGTCCAGCCAGGCATTGATTGTCCAGATGGCATCATGGCAGCCGCGATCGCCTCCCTCCGTTACCCCGACGCGCAAATCATCGGGGACTGCTACAAGTCCGAGGATGAGTATGGCGATCGCCCATTTGGATTGCCAGAGTTTAAGACGGGCGATCGCCTTGTAATTGTTGACTTTAGCTATCCTTCGGCATGGCTAAAGTACTGGGAAAACATAAGTGTAGCGGTGACCTTAATCGATCACCATGCACCCAAGTTTCCCATGCTAGCGGGATTCAGTGGGGCGATTCTAGACGCGGACGAGTGCGGTGCAACTTTAGCCTGGAAAACGTTCTTTCCCGATCGCCCCATGCCGCTAATCTTGCAGCATGTTCGCCGCCGGGACATCGGCTCGGATGGTTACTATCAAGCCGACAAAAATTGCCGGGACAGCAAAGCGATCACGGCAAAACTTGCAGAGATGAGGCATGAGGTGAAAACCGCTTCCGCCAACGGGTCGATCCGTGGTGTGATTCGATTGTGCTACTCCGCACTGGAAATGGACGAGATCGGGATTCAACTACTGCAACAATCAGGCGATCGCATTCTCGCAAAAGAGGAAGCGATTGTCGCTGAAGTCGCGGCAACAGCTACCGAGTCCGAACTGTGCGGGCATCTCTGCGGAAAAGTTCAAACGACAGCGGAAACCGATCGGCTAACTTCCCAGATTGGGAATGCGATCGCCCGTGCCCATCCCGAATGGGATTTCGCATGGATTGTTTCTGCCGATGGGACTGGCAACAGCCTTCGATCGACGGGATTCGATGTCAGCGCGATCGCGCAACAAATGGGCGGCGGCGGACATCGTGCTGCCGCTGGATTCAAAACAATAGGAAAAGTTTTAGACCATTGAGGTAAAAAATGGAAACTTTATGCGAACGCTGTACCCACAAACAGAGTGGTGAATGCTTAGGTCTCGTGTCCAGTAATGGACACGAGACATGGAGGACTCCGGTCTTCCGCGACGTGGCGAATACTCTCCAAGATTGGGACTGTACGTACAGTCCCAACAACAGTAGCGAGTGCCCTAGCTTCTCCCTTTACAAGGGAGAAGAAAAATACTACGTCTACTACGACAATGGGGGTTGGATGGAACAGTCCCATCCCCCCTTTGATCGCAGAGAAGATGCGATCGCCCATGCCAAATCGGGCGGCATATGGACAACTTGGTGTGTGCGGCAAGGCGATAGCGCCACAGCCGCCGTGGTATGGCAGAACGAGATGTGACGATCGCGGCTGGAGTCCCGTTTTTGGATGCTGCACAGTGGAGACAAATCTATGGCAAATAGGCAGCGGACATCGTGCCGCCGCTGGATTTAAAACAAAAAAAAGAGGAGAAGTATGCAGACTATAGCCCTTAAATTGAGCATTGGATACATTGGGTGCGATCGCATCCAAACGGTATCCATTGAAGAAATGGGATACGAAGCAGATGAGTGGGTATCACTCTCTGCCGAGGAACGCCAAGCGGCAGCCAATGCCTACGCAGAAGAGTGGGCATTGGCGTTTATTCACATATCAGCAAAAATCTTGTAATGCCTATTAGCAACAAATCTCGCCTGCTCTACGAAATACAGCAGGCGTTACAAACTCGCGGCGAATCAGTTCAGCGGCTGGGAAGTGTCGCTGAACTGAAAGAATTGTTTCCAGGGATAGCCAAGCGCAAGCTGACCCTGGAAAATCTAGCCGCACTGCTAGAGGAAATCCCCACTGCCAATCTCGACCAATGGCGATCGCCCAATTCTATTCGCGATCGACGCGTTAGATCCAAAATCTCTCACGAACAAATTGCCCAATGGAATGCGATCGGAATAAAGTCGGTTGCAATTGCCGCGATCGCGGGTATCTCCACTCAGGCAGTCGGGCAGATCGTGAGGAAGCAAAAACAAGTGAAACCTAAGTAGGGAAAGGGTCTGAAAGTAATTTCAAAAAATATATTGACAATACTTTCAGATTGCCCTATTGTAATTACATGGCGAAAGCGCAGAGTAGCACCAATTTGGAGTAAATCGGAGTAATCCGGTTAACTCCAGCTACTCCAAACCTCTCGAAAGAGAAATCGATAACGTTAAGTGTTCCAGTTCACACCTTGGGATTCGCTAGTTCCAAGCTCTGTAAGCGGTTTATTAAACATCCGAGATTGGTTAGAGGAAGTGTAAATCGCATAGTACCGGGCGTTATCAGGGGTCACTGACCCCGCTCTAAAGAGACGGGGCTTGCAAAAAACCAATCTTGCGTAGTAGTGACTAGACCATGAGCCGATATCAGTTACGGACGTTCGGGTATTTCCCTAGCCCGAACCTCTCTAAGTCTTTTGGTTAAAGACGTAGCGTCATGGCTAGATATGCTGATATCGGTGGTCTTAGGGACGTACAACTTAGTAACGAGGGTTATCCCCATGCAGTTACGTGTTCCGGTTCAAAATCCAGATGATTCACCTGCTATGCCAACTAAACCGAGCCGTGCCCGTCGTTGGGTTCGAGACGGCAAAGCAGTCGGCAAGTGGTCAGATGCGGGCATCTACTACGTCCAGTTGGTTGCAGAGCCATCAGGACGGGAAGTTCAACCTGTAGTCGTTGGGGTAGACCCTGGTAAATCCTACTCAGGCATTGCCGTTCAGTCTGCCAAATTCACGCTATATCTTGCCCATTTGGTTCTTCCGTTTCAGCGGGTAAAAGAACGGTTGGGTACGGCTGTCATTAAAAACGGCAAGGTCATTAAAAACGTGCGAGGTCGAGCGCTTCAGCGGAGGGTGAGACGGGGCAGACGCGTTAATCGCAAGATTGCTTTTAAGCTTCGTGCCCATCGTCAGAAGCGGTTCTCGAATCGCAATCAGAAAAAGGTTGCGCCATCGATCAAAGCATCGCGGCTGATGGAAATTCGCATTGTCAAAGAGCTTGCCGCTATTTTTCCGGTCAGTGCGATTGTCTACGAGGTCGTTAAGGCTGATGTAGATAAGGCTTCCGGCAGGAAAGGCGCAAGGTCAGGTAAAGGATTTTCGCCTGTGATGGTCGGGCAGTATTGGGCTATTGAACAACTGTCTAAAATTGCGCCCGTCGCTAAGGTGATGGGCTGGCAAAAAGATGGAAATGGCACGAGCCAGATTAGAACCCGTCTGGGACTGGTCAAGGACAAACAGAATAAATCTAAGGCAACCCCTGAGACTCATGCAGTGGACGGGATCGCCCTGGCAGCCAGCCAGTTTATTCAATATCGCGTGACCCATAAGTTCGGTGAAGATTCGGGAGATTGGCACGGTTCGGTCGATGTGACTCCAGCGCCATTCAAAGTGATTACCCGACCTGAATATTTCCGTCGTGCTTTGCATTTCGATAACGCCGCTGTCGGTGGAGTTCGTAAGCGCAAAGGTGGAACAGTGACCCCGTTCGGGTATCGGGCTGGCGATAAGGTGCAGGTCAAGACCAAAGGCGAAGTGCTGACAGGTTGGGTTGGTGGTTTCACCGATACCGATAAATCCCAAAAAGTCAGTGTCTATGACCAAAATTGGAAACGTCTTGGACAGTTTGGACTTAAGCAAATTCAACTTATTCGCAGGTCTAACAAATTATGCGTCGCTTAAACCCCGGAAATCTAGAGGCGGTTAAAACCGCACGAGCCGTCGTTCCTCCCCGCTCTAAAGAGGCGGGGATTCCCAACTTGCCGTACTCTTCAGTTGACTTGACCCACCTAAAAACAAATCCCAAATCTGCACCGTAGATTTGGGATTTGTTTTTAGGTGGGCTTTGCCAGAATTTTTGGGAGAGGCGATCGCGGATCGCATTTTTCGGGTTATATTGTTTTGACGGTGATTGGCGCTGCCAAAAATCGTAGGCTCAAAACGGTCGCTCGGAACCAGCCGAAAATAGACAAAAAGAATCCCGTAGCCGAAGCCCACGGGACACAAAAAAAACTTGACATGACTATAACACAAACCCGACGAAAGACAAAAACTTTAGCCGCGATCGCCCCCGATTACGAAGCCTTGCCCTATTGGGCGATCGCCAAAGTCCCTGCCGATACTAGCTTGGGCGGCAGCGAGGACAGATACAGAGTTGTGCTGAGACACGACAAAATTTCGAGACCCGTGCCTATTCAGTTTTCCTGTGAGGAGGCTCAAATTGTGCTGAGACATTTGCAAGATGCCAGGTGCGACTGGCGATTGAATTTGGACGGCGATGGGCAATTGATTAGTGGTGTGGCGCGGGCGATCGCGCGGGACATTGTGGAAGCGGTTGTCGGGACGGAAGAAGTGGCAGGACAGGGTGGACAGGAGGCGATCGCATCATGAGTTATGCAGAAGTTCGGCGATCGATCGCCCCAGAAGAAATCCGTAAGCACAAGCTGTTAGAGGCAATCCCCACAATTCCATCAGGAATTAATCTTGTCCCCTGCTACAACAGGACTCCTATCCGCCCCGGATGGAAAGAAGAGCAGCTATCCCGGCTGGAAGTCTACCAACTCATTGAGTCCGGCGAGTGGATTCAGCGCGAGGATGAATCTCGCTACTTCCAGAACTACAACGGCTATGCCATGAGGACTGGTGGCGGACTTGTCGTGATCGATATGGACGGCAAGAGTGCTGTTCGTGAGGCTTCACGGCTATTTGGCACAGAGCCGTCAAAAACACCCGCATGGAAGGGCAGCAAGGGGAAATCCTTGTTGTACCGATTGCCGTCAGAATTGACAGCAAGAATTGCCGCGCTGCCCCGCTCAATCCGCAAGTTGAGGGTTGCTGACAATTGCGCCAAGGGCGAGGCGATCGAACTTTTGTATGATGGCGCAACCGCAACCCTTCCCCCAAGCTGGCATCCGAACACAGACGACGGCTATCAATGGATCTGGGATTGGAGCAACGCGATCGCCACTGCACCTGAGTGGATCTGCGATAGGTTCGCGGCTGAGTGCGATCGCCTTGAATATTTGGCAACTTTGCCGATCGCGGCGATCGATGAGTCCACTTGCGGTGCAAGTGAACTGGCAGAAATCTTGGGCAAGATCGACCCGGATTGTGAGTACGAAAGTTGGATCGGGGTTGGCTATGCACTGAAAAAACTCAGCCCCGACGACGGGCTGGATCTTTGGGAAGGATGGAGTCAGCAGAGCAGCAAGTATCGCCAGGGCGATTGCGAGAAGCGTTGGGGCGGACTGGAGAATCCTCGCATTGGATTGAATTTCCTGAAGCGGTTGGCAGGGCTGCCTACGTTTTCAGGCATTCCAGGCGGCAAGGATGGGCAGCCTCAAGACGATAGCCCTGCGGCAGTGCGCGATCGCATGATTGCCCGACGGCTATGGCAATTTCGGCAACTTTTGCCAACACTACAATCTGATTTTTCAATCACACCCAACCCATTGGCAGGTAGGGATATTTGCCCATACGAGGGTCATACGCCAGATTTTTCTTTCGCCCTGCTCGACAAGGAAGTCAAAAACATTTTTGTGCGGGGTTTCTTGGCGGCGGGGAAAACCCATGCCGCGATTGAATCTTTGGCACTGTTGTTTCAAACACTTAAGAAGGTAAGAAGTCAACAGATTGTTTGGATCTCTAGTCGCAATGGACTGTTGCGGCAAACTGAAGGACGAATGCTAGAGAGACTAAAATCTTTAGGCGTACCCATCTACTTTTTTCAGGATGATGTTGGTTTAAATCAACGGCAATTTCGGACAGGACAGCCAGGGATTTATATCTTCACCGATGCTGGATTTTCCGACTATCACGTCGGCAGAGTTGACTGGAGCAATGTCACTGTTATTGTTGACGAATTTAGCTCGGTGCGGCGGGAAGTAATCAGCAAGACCAACGTCATTACCGAGTTCAAACGCATGATGGCAACATGCGGCACACTCGTCACAATGGACGCTTTTTTAGGCGACATTGACGTTAGCATCGTTAACCATTTCCGACAAACAAATGACCGTCAATACTTGATCTACGATCAAGTAAAACAGAAGGCTCCAAAACGGATTAGGGTAGTCGAATGCAGAAATAAAGATGGCTCAATCTCACTCAGTCATGATGGTGTGGCGCTGAGTATTCTTGATGGTTGGTTCAGATTTTTGAAGGATGGCAATCGCTACATCGTTGTCACAGATAGTTTGATGACAGCGAAAATCTTGTTCAGCTATGTCGTTGAGATGGGCTATCTGTCTCAGGAGCAGATACTATTGATCTGCTCGGAAACGATAGAAGAGAATCACATAGCAATGCCCAATCCCGATCGCAGAATTGCAGAACGGGACATTGTTTTAGTGATTGCAACGCCGACAGCAGAGTCAGGACTTGATATCCAAACGCCCTTCACTCAAGGGCTTGCGCTGTTTTGTGGCGTTCTGCCAGCACCGAACAACCTTCAAATGATTGGGCGGGCAAGACAATGCGACGACTGGATCGTTTCCGCACCGCGCCGATCGATCAACACGAATGCACCGGCTTTTAACGATCACACAATCGCATCGACCATCAACAATCTTGCTGGGGCACTAGATATTTGTGGGATGGAAAATGACGATCGTTCACACCAGTGGGCAGTATGGCAACGCAAGGTATCTGAAGTCTACAGACACTTTAACGCAGAAGCGACTGTGCATTTACTAGAGGAACACTACGGGACAGTAGATGTTGAATTTTTCGAGGTGCGCCAGACCGATTGGCGGAATCTGATGCCCGAATACAATCGGGGGAACGCGATCCAAACTATTGAAGCCGATGGTGTCACTGGCGAAGAGTTCATAAGCGCAGAAAAAGCCCCCGCAACCGACGCGGATGTTTGGAACATTAGAAAAGCGCAGCGGATGAGGAAATTTCCTAAATCCTGGGAAACAATCACAACCGCTTACGAAAAGGGAAAAGAGACAGAAGATGAGGAGCTTGTAGAAAACGCGATCGCCACTGCAATTGGTATGCTACGCGATCGTGAACTAAATGTGATCGATCGCTATGTCCGCGTGACTGACTGCAACGAAGGCATGGACAATCGCCTTGATGACAGAGTCGCTCGCAGAGGTTGCAACTATAGTTCTGAGGACTTCAAGGAAAAGCAGTATCAAACATTTTTCAGACGGCTGCAATGCGGAAAACTGGCAGAGATGAGGAAGGGCGATAAGCCTAGCTCTGCAAACGCCGATAAAACTTGCTGGAATCAGCGATCGCGCAAGATGCGACGTTTACACAAGAAATTTCAAGAGAACAAAGACCTAGCAGCATTGTTCCCAGACATAACGAACGTCACTGAATTTACGTACACACTGCGCAAAGTCATGACGTTTTACGGCTATGTGCCCAGTAGCGGCACGGCACGGGTCAAGCGCGAGGACGGGGAAGGTGGGACGACGAACAACCCGGAATATTTCGTCGGCTGGATTTCATGGGAGGAAGGTAGGTCTAAATTTTTCCGAATAGAGGGGATGATTGAGTACATCACAGAGGAAATCAGAGAGGAACACAAACGGCTGGTACTTCGTTGGGAAGCCAGTAAAGCCAAAGCCAACTCCCATGACAAGGACGACGGATAGCCCCAACCATTGACCGACACAATCAAATAAGCCCTAGCCAGCGGAGCACCACACTACCGCTGGCTTTGCCATGGGCATTTTTCGGATTTATTACGGGCAACCAGACGGATAAACTAGTAATGCAGTTCTAGTGTAGTGCATACGTTCGCTTTGCCGCCTAAAACAGAACATATGCACTTATGTCTTTAGGGGATTTTGGCATTGTTTTGGGGGGAGGTGGGGAGGTGGGGAGCAAAGTTGTAAGGCTTTGTATATATAGAGCTTGTCTTATATAGAGGGTCTTACACGGGGTTTGCACTCAACAAAAAGGGGCGATCGCATGATATGCGATCGCCCCTTTTTTGTGGGGTTGTTGTCCCTCAATCGTAAAGTCATCCTCAGAACAGATCGAAAATTGAAGGCTCCTTGATTTTCGTTGGTCTCAAAGGTTTCTCCCAGTCAGGGTGTCCGGGACGAATGATGTTTAAGACTCCTTTTTGTTTGATGTAAAACCTCTCCCTTTCCTCAAGCCTTATATTTAGGGCGGTGTAGTAAGCGTAGTTGCCTTCGTGGTAGGCGGAGTCGCCTTTTAGCAAGTCAACAAACTCAACAAGTCCCACAAAAAAGCCTTCTAGACCGTACTTGCCCCAAAGTCTTTGCAGATTGCGATTAGAGTGCCTCCCTGCCTTCAGATCGTCGTAGTGAAAATCCAATCGTTGTGCAATGTCTGTTGAGCTTCCGATATAAGAAGCATTTTCCGGCAGACAAGTAATCTCGTAGATTCCTTGGTTTTTGTCTAGTTCAAAACAACCGTCTTGATCGAGGTCGTTGGCAAAACAACACATTGTGTAGCTCATGGTCTTGTCTCCCGTTTTTTGGCTCAGCAATCGGTTAGGTTATACCATCTCCCTGCCAGATTTGTGATGGCTATATAGCCGTCTGGATGGAAGATAAAGCCGTCTTTGTTCTCGTGGAACCAGCCCTGAAAGAATCTGCAAAAACTGTCTGGGTAGCCCTTCCCATTCCTGTTCAAAAAAAGCAAAAATTGCTCGTTCTCTAGTAACACGCTGTTCAATCCCTCTTCTAACTCTGCCACAGCTAAAAGAAGCAACTGCTCGCATATTCTCTTCTCTTCGATCAGTCGCGCCTTTCGTCGCTCTTGTAGTCGCTCGATCCTTTGTACCGTACTGCGCACAACCCCAAAATTCTCATCCAACATTTTCCGTCTTTTCGCTTCACCCATAATTTTTACCCCAACAAATTTTTGCAACTACATCACAAAAGTGATATCACTATGCTATCATGATTTTGTTGAGTAGGCGATCGCGGATGACCAAAAAGAAGCCGCTGCTAGTACAGCTTGACGATGGCGATCGCGCTCGATTAGAGGAGTTGGCAAACTTTTGGGGACTGAGTTTGTCGGCTGCGGTTCGTCAATTGATTCGGAATTGTGATGTGATAGTCCCCAGACGTAAACAAGTAAGGAAGGAGTGGAGCAAAGGTAAGTAAACTTTTGGGTGGTGCGATCGCGTTAGGAATGTTGTTTCTACCGTTTCTTTTTCGTCCAATTTTTGCTAGTATTTTTGCAGTTATTGAGGAGCAAGTATGGAGCTATCAAAGGAACTATTGCAGAGGTTGTATGTTGGCGATCGCCCTGGCTTTCTTAATGTTGGTGCGGTCAGGGACGCGGCGATCGCGTTTGGATTTGCGACGGAAAGTCCCAATCGAACCTATTCTGAATGGCGGGCTGCATGGACTCGTGAGGAAGTTCAAGTGTGGAACAAGACTATCTCTGAACTAGACAAACTCTATCCAATGTGGCGCGGGTATATGCCACGGGATTTCTCGAATGGGGCGCGACAAAAGAAGGCGGTGCGTCATGCTGCGTAATGATGTTTTGCTGGCGGAATTAAAAGATGCGATCGCATTCCATGGGTTGAAACGCCGGGAACCAGTACTGCCGATATTGCCTGAAAGCTTTGGGCGGTATGTACTGCGGGGTATTTTTGGAAGGGTGTTTGTGTCGGTTTCTGCTGGGCGATTCACGCAACGGCAGGTCGAGGCGCAGGCGATATTGTTGTCTTTGCATCGGGAGATTTCCCTAGAGTATTGGAACCGTGGGGTGACGCGATATCTGGGAGTTTGGAGGAATGGGAAGATGGTTAAAGGAAGCGATCGCAATGACCGCTAACTTGCTTTTGCGTGGTAGTGTAACGAGTAATGCGATCGCCATTCCTGAGGTTATTCCAACGGCAGCGGGGCGATCGCATGGATTGTTTCCGTTCCAATCTCAAATGGTGCGTCGAACCTACGATTTGATTCGCGCCAATCAAACGCGAATACTTTGGATTGCAGCGCCATCGGCGGGCAAAACGCGGATCAGTGGGCAGGTCATGCTTGATGCAACACAACGCGCCAAGAAGCCTATCAGGACTGCATTTGTGGTGGAGATGGATGTGCTTGCTCAACAAACCCTAGATACTTATCTAGGGTTGGGATTAAACGCGACATTGTATAAGGCTGATGCTGACTATAATCCTGATGCAGATGTGGTTGTGATCTCGTCGCAAACACTAGAGCAACGGGCAAAGCGCGGCAAGACTGTCCAAGAATTAGTCGGCAGCTTTGGGCTAGTCCTTGGGGATGAGATCCATACTTTGTCCCAGCGTCGCGGGTGGGCACTACTCAACGATGCTTACAAGAACACATCCACGGTGTTCATCGGGATGACCGGAACCCCATGGAACCAGCCTAAAAAGGCACTGTGCAATTGGTTCGATGTTCAGGTCGAGGCTCCCCAACCGCCTGAACTGGTCAAGATGGGACGGCTTGTAATCGTTCGCGGGATGCGATTCAGCGATAATTTATTCGATGTTTCCGAATTAAAATGGCGCGACGGTGACTATGGACTAAAAGAGCAAGAAGAACAAGCGTTCACCGACAACAAACTTCAGTTAGTGTTTGATAACTATCAGCGCGACGGGCAAGGGCGAACCTTCATCGCTTACTGCACGGGCATCAAACATGCCAAAGCGCTAGCTGAATTTTTTACCACCAATGGCATCCCCTGTGATTACCAGATTGGGGAAACACCGACTAAGCGGAAACGGAAAACAGATGGCGATCGCCTCACCAGAGAAGAGCAACATGCCCAACTAAAGTCGGGGGAGCTGCGCGGCTTGTTCACCGTTGGCACTTGCACCAAAGGGTATGATGCACCATTCGTGAGTTGCATCATTTTGGCGCGGGCGATCGGAAATAAAAACCTGTACCATCAGACCTCATGCCGTGGAAACCGAGCGCATACCTACCCCGATGGATCAGTAAAACAAGATTGTATCCTGATTGATTTGGGTGGGAATTGTGAACGTTTTGGACACCTACCAACAGATTATCAAGATTATTGGAAAGCATTGCAGCGACCGGGGCAGACTAACAAATGGGATGCAGAGGATAACTATAAAAGTTGCTATCACTGCGGTCAAGATAGAATCCTGAAGTTTGCTAAAGTATGCCCTAGTTGTGGGCATGAGTTTGGCGGCGTTGTCGAGGAACAAAACCGCACTCTGTTTGACCTGTCGGCATTTGTTCTAGAGGAATATTTTGGAGCACTAGGGCAAGAGCAGGTTCAGTTTTTGCGCAGTCGCAAAGTGCAATACTTTCAAGAAGGGAAGCATCCCGATACTGCGGTGACTGATTTCGCGGCAAAGTTTGGACACTTACCCCCAGTCGAATGGCATCAGTATGCGGTGTTTGGCAAGCGATCGTCCCGCGAACAAAAAGCGCGATTCATGGAGTATTTAAAGCCATTCTCGCCCCATGACTTTTGGCTGCAACGTCAAATGCAGCTAGAGTTCGGCGGAGCCGGTAGCACGTTCGCTAAGTTCCTGGCGAAGTGGAATACCCATTGGTGGGATGTGTTGGGTGTTGCTGCCGACTGTCGGGATATGGCGATAGTAAAACGGCAGTATGTTGCGCTGATGAAAGAATGGCATCCTGACGTTTGCGAGGATCAGACTAACGCCAAAGTAAAAACACAGATATTAAACAAAGCTTATGAGGAAGCAAAGCAATGCTGTATATAGGAATCGATCCAGGGGTATCCGGCGCGATCGCCATCGTCAGCACTAACGGCACAATACTGATCCATGATTGCCCGCTACTCCCAAAAGAAGGACGCTGGAATCGACATGATTCACGGGGACTGATGGCGATACTATCTAGCATTAATCCTGATGAGGCGGTCGCTGTGTTGGAGCATGTGAGGTTTGACGGGCGGGATGATGGGCATAAAACGACGACGGAAATATTGGTGCGATCGCATGAAGCATGGTTGACGTGCCTAAATCTGCGGGGGATTCCAGTGCTGGATCTGGAGCCGTTGGCATGGCGTAAGGCAGTCGCGGCTTCTAAGCTGGGGACAAACGAAGTGGCGATCGTGGAATATGCTTGCAAGCTCTATCCGCAATGCGTAGACGAATTAAAACGTCCCTCCCTTAAAGAGAAGTGCAAGTTCGTCTACGAGCATAATCGCGCCGAGGCTTTGTTGATGGCTCATGCGGCGCGAAGCTTGGATAATGCGGGTAGGTTTGATTTTCTATTGGAGTGCGCGATCGCCTAACCCAACGCCCAAGCCGCTAACCGCTGCATACTTTTCACTGACACATTCACAAGGGGGGTGCGATCGCCATCAATCTGCAACGCCAACCGCTCGTACCCTTGCTGCGCGGCATGTTCAGCCAATGCAGGATAATCCGCCGCCTCATAATTCTGTCTGTCAGCAAACGTCACAACTAAAGTCTTGCCCTGCATGTATCCTGCCTCATAACGGTTCTACAGTGAGACATTATTCTACAGTGACTTGGTACGCAGGGCTACAAAAATTCTTGCAATACCAGTGGTCGTATAAAATATTTTCACTCATCTAAGTATTTTCTGGTAGAATTTGGCAGAACGAGGACAAGCGAAAATAGGAGAGTGAAAAGTATGGCTGGTGCAAGGCGATCGCTGCCGTCGATGCGGAAGCTGGCGGATTGGTTGAAGAAGACGCTCAAGAATGATATTCCGGGACATCCTGATATTAATTTGGTGCAGTGGTCGGAAAAGTTTACGATGGGTCCCCACAAAAAACCTTGGCTCCACAACGCTGCGCTTTATTCAATTTGGAATCAAGAGCGTCTTCCCAGTATTGAAACGCTAGTAAAGCTCGGTATTTTTCTCAGGAAATCTGGCGTAGATTGTAGTGTTTACTATCCGTTGCAGTGCGCTGCCGATGGCGTTTACCACGAATGGATGATGAAACTATCGGGCGGGAAAGAATACGAACCCGATGGTGATTTTACGCTAGAGCAAGAATCGGCAACTATTGGGCATCCGCCATCAAAAATTGTTGCTGACTACCGGGCGATGCCCTACAGCGATCGCCGTGCCGCATTGACAGAGTTGATGGCGGCGATCGCGCGGGATGTTGAATTTTCATTGATGGCGACTGAATTTGAGGTGGTCAGTCGGCTAGTCCGGGAGGCATTGGTGCGCGCGGCGAATCGCTCCGAAAAGTTGGCAAAATCATTAGAAGTCCCCCACGAATGGCTGTTAGCAATTCTTGACGGGCGGCTAAACGATGTTCACGCCCAGAGCGAACTTAAGTATGTGGTGAGATTGGCATCGGGAGTGCAGGACTTAGACGGCAACAAAGGCAACTGTGAGATTTTTGCCTGTTTGCTGCCAGGGGGCGATACGGCAAAAGCGCGGGAGCGATTGTTGGCGGGGGTGGTGTCTTAGACACAAACAGGGGGCTGCGATCAATGGCGATCGCAGTCCCCTGTTTGTGTTTTGATTAGCACCGAGCACTTCCACCAACAACTCAAGGTTGGCGATCGCCGCTAATCAGTGCAAAAACATTCACGATTAGACTCATTTATATCGAGCAATGGTTGATCTAATACTTTAAGCAATGCCCTTTTTCCAAATGTGTTTCCTGTTTGCTGCTCCATTTGGAGCCACCATTGTAGATTTTCAGGCTCAAGAGTTGCCTGATATTGCTGCTGAAAGTCCGTGTGATGAAAACAAAACCTACAGTTTGAGACTTCCGGGAAAACCCACCCTTTTTTAATCCAAAAACGTCGCACGTCGTCAGACGCAATCCTGTTTTCATACAAAGGGAATTGCGGAATTCTCCACTCAAAATCTTTTAAGTATTTATAGTTGCCACCATTAACAGGGCAGGAGTAGGCAATATCTATCTTGTCGTTTTGACAATTCCATTCTTCAACTCTTCTGCGTTCGTCCCAGCGAAAACCAATACTCATAAGCACTGCCTCTGCATAGTGAAGAAAACAATGATGCGCGATTGGTTTAATTTTTTGTTCTACCGTGCAAAACCGAGTACGGCTATTGGGGAGTAGATGCTTTTTCGATCTATATCCAGGTAGATCAGTTTGCCCTAAAACAAACTGATCTAAGCTGAACTCTGCTGCAACCCATTTAACGGGCTTTCCTATCTCTTGCTCTAGCCTCAAAACGTTGAGTAATGTCAGATCGGCTTCATGCGAAGCAACAAAATGAGGGATTCGATTACGGCACTCCCGAAGCAACCCCGAATCCTTTGGCTGAGATGGCGTGTGATTTGTTAACACCACCGCAAAAATATATTCGTCCGTTGGATAATGAATCGCCATATAAGCAGACGTTTTTCCTCCTGAAACAGACGTTATTGTTTTCATTCGTCGTCCCTCCAGTTAATTTCAACTTTCCCACCCAACACTTCCACCAACAATTCAAAATTTTCGAGAGCACCTGAATAGTCTTTCAAAAGCCTTCCTACCCGTTTGCGATGTGCCCCTGGTGTGCCACCCGCGATCGCTGCCATGTCCTGCCCTAGAGCGTATGGGGTTTTGCCTGTGGCAATCATGCGATCGCGGATTTGGTCAGTTAGGTTTTTTGGCATGATGTTTCCCAAGTAAAAGTTTTAATTCGTTGCAAGAGTGCAAACAACCAAGCCCGGAATGCTTGCCAAAATCGTACCAGTCTAACGATCCAGAACTACCACAGGCAAAGCATTTTCGATCCTTAGGGTAGTCTGACTGTTCTAATATTGGAAGGATTTTGCTACCGTGTTTCATGCCAATTTTTTCACTGCACCAATACTGCCACGATTGAATAGGCAGACAAGGGCGATCGCGTACCCAGTTCACTAGTTGCGCGATCGCTGTGATGTGCGTCCCACCAGTTGGGAGAATAGCAGAGAACACAGGGAAAAATGACCCCCTTCTTGCGCACCACCGACGTTTGATGCTTTTACCTGAAGAGTTGCACCAAGAAACAACAATGCCATTTTGAGTTAAAGCTAGTTCTCCGCTAGGCAATAGCAGTGGCATTATTTGATTTGCTGCATCTAGCCTGCTTTTGTCAATTAATGGGTTCGGCATGATTGTCCTTAACCGCGTTCAACAATCCAATCATGCCCGCTTTTGTCCATAGTGTCAACCCTTACCGCAAAATAGTTTTTGTGTTGGTATTACTGGGGTTGAGCTTGACCTATTGCCGCACCCGCAATAGGTCAAGCACTTGAAAGTGCTGGTATTACCGGAGTGTGGCGATCGCCCTTATTTTCTGACCTACATTTGGACTAATTTTATGGCGAGCGATCGCGCAAAGTCCTTGGTGCGCAAGGCTTTGAGGTGGCTTACACTAAACTTACGCTAAAAATCTGAGCGAGCAAAATTGACACTCCCTGCTCTAAAGAGGCAGGGATTCTTCAGAAAACAGCCTTAGCTGCTGACTAAATATCTGCTTTTCAGGCATTGCCTTAGATGTACAGTTCCTACTCTGATTCCGTTTGCCACGAATGGCGAAATCACTAATAGGCGTAACTTTGCGAGAGTCCCCCGCTAGGCACTTACGGTTGTGCGTCGGCTTTTTCTGTCTGTTGCTGACAAACTTAAATCCTGCTCTTTTGTTGATCGTCCGGGATGCCTGAGTATCGGCATGGTCGATATGACCGCAAGCTTCGCAAATAAACTTCTCACCTTTGCGGTTGTCTTTGCTGCAATGCTTGCAAACTGAACATTCTTGACTTGAATATTTAGGGTCAACCGCAAGTACTGGCTTACCTGCCTTTGCGCCTAGCCAGCCAATCTTTGCAAACAGTCCACCCCACGCAGCATCAGAAATAGAGCAATTCAGACCACGCTTTGCAGCCTGACCGTTAGGCAAGAAACGACCTTTGGAGCGCTTCGTTTTGCACCGAGACTTCATGCCCTTGACGTTCAAGTCTTCATGAACAATAGCGTCAGCAGTCTTAACGATTTTGTTTGCCGTTTCCCACTGGTACGCTTCCCTCTTGTCTGCAATGCGCTTATGGAGTTTAGCTACTTGCTGACCTGCTTTGCTGCGATTCTTTGAGCCTTTGACTTTGCGATTAACTCGTCTCTGCCTAATTCTTAGTTGGCGACGGGTTTTCTTATTGGTTGCGAACTTAGGATTCTCAACGAACGAACCATCAGACAAGCTGACAAGTTTATTGATACCTACGTCAATGCCCACCGACGACTGAATCGTGCTGTCTTCTACTCTGGGCAGGTCGTCGGAAGTATTGAGCAGTACGCTCATATACCAACCATCAGCTTCTTTCATCACCGTTACGGTTCTGATATCAGCATCTAATGGGATTGCTCGACTGTCGAGATACCGCATATTCCCAATACCAGGCAGGTACACATGGGAGTAGCACTTCTTATGATTGGACGTTCGGTTAACCGTTAGCTTTGCAACTCCAGGTTTGTACTGAAAGCTGTTGAAATTAGCGATTTTTCTAAAGACAGGGAAACCCCGTTTATGGCTAAAGAATCCATTGTACGCAGTATCAAGCTTGGCTAAATTGCCTTGCAATACATCCGCATTAATGCGACCGTACCAAGGATTTTCAGACCTTAGCTCAGTCGTGCGCTTACTTTGTACATCAGAAGCGCTACCCCAGACCAAAAGCTTTTCCTTCCCTTTGAGCTTTGTTAACTCAGCAGACATTACGCCATGCTTCACCACGGGGCAGGTTAAAGGACTGAACGCGCCAACTTCTAGGCGAGTATCAATTTCGCAATAAGCTTCATAGGCGTAGCAAACAGGTTGATCGTTAGCTTGATTGTTCGCCTCAAAACCTCTTTTACGCTCACCCAAGCAATAGTTCCGATGCTTCCGAAGCGTTACAAGCCACTCACCCATAAGAGCGCTTTGTCCCTTATTCGGTTGTAGCTTGTAGTTGAATCGGACTTGCATGATGTCGATAGCTTTGTTGATGTCTTGTATTAGTATACAATAGATTTGTAGAGTTTTCCCAAAGCCATGAAAATAAAGTCGCCTGAATATCGGCATTACAATCATTCCGTGGGGATGTCAGTCGTGCATCTTGTCTGGATTCCCAAGCGTCGAAAAAAGGTTCTGATTGGGGGCGTTAGGAATCGGCTGATCCAGGTCTTTCAAGAGTTAGCGACTGAAAAAGAATGGTTGATTAGAGCGTTAGAGATTGCGCCTGACCATATCCATCTGTTTGTAGAGATTCACCCCACTGATGCCATTAATCAAGTCGTCAAGGCATTTAAGGGACGGTCGTCCTATTTGTTGAGATCTGAATTTCCAGAATTAAAAAAACTGCCGTCGCTCTGGACTAACAGCTATTTCTTTACGACCGCTGGGAACGTCTCAGCAGAAACCATTCAGAAGTACATCAACGACCCGCATCACGGCTAATCTTGAAGGGGGTTCAAACCCCCGTGCCCGTTTTCCTCCACGCTCTGAAGAGACGTGGCTCCCAACGTTACCACGCTACCCTGTGGGGATTGGCGGGACATCACAAGGGGTGCGATCGCATATATGCGATCGCACCCTCTTTTGTTTGCTTGATTCTAAGCCGCGTCGTCAAACTCGATATCGACTTGAATGCCTGCGCCAAAGGCATCGGCGAACAGGCGCTTGAACTGGGTCTTGCTGCGGGCAACGCGGAGAAGTCCGCCGACCTGTTGAACTTTCTGCGAGGCGCATTCCCCCATCCTCGGTACAGGTGGGGGTTAGCCGATTCCGGGATCAGTCATCTTTGCCTTGAGACTGGATATAAGACTTAATGACATCCAAAGATGCTCCACCGCCTGACACAGCACAATAACCACGCTTCCAGAAAACAGGTTTCCAGTAAAAAGGTTTTAATTCGGCTGTGTAACGTTTCCTGATTTCACGGCTGGTAACGGTCTTCATTGTGTTTACCAAGGTCGATACAGCCACGTCAGGCGCAAAGTCTATCAGCAAATGGATGTGGTCTTTTAACTCTAAGTCTGCCTTCGCCTCTAACAGATAAGATCGGTTCTTTTCACATATCCCTCTGCATAGCTGAATGATGTCAGATTCTATCTGTTCGGTTAAGACTGGATGCCTATACTTTGTGACAAACACTATATGAATCTGAATGTTACAAACACTGTGAGCAAAGCTTCTAAGGCTTCTTGTCATTTCAAACACCATGCGCTACACTTATTATTATGGCACACAAAACAGCACCTAAAACTATCAGAACCGATAAATGGCGCATTGCTCCAAGCGGCGAACAGAAGCAGTATCTCCTGAACACCGTGAAAGAGTATCGTCGTCTTTGTCGTTTTTTGGTAACGGTGGTCTGCACTCATTGGAAGGCTTTGGGTGGGTTAAGCAGTGACAGCGTTGTACCAGCAGTAGAAAAGTTGATACACAGAACCGCACAAAATCCAGATCCCAAGTACCCGACAATTGATAAAGCGTTTCATAAATTCCCTAGCTATTTGCGCCGTGCTGCAATCATGTTTGCAGTTGGTCAAGTCAGTAGCTATATGACTCGATACTGGGATTGGCAATCCGGGCAGAGTCGTAATCGCAGAGACGCTAAACCGCCAATACTGAATTCTGATGCAGGTTGTTACCCGACTCTTTACAAAGGGCAGTGTTTCAAGTTGCAAGGTTTTGAGCAGGTTGAGATCAAGGTGTTTACTGGAACTGATTGGATTTGGATTACCATGCCCATCTCTTCGGTTTGTGAGCGCCATTTGGTTTCAACCAATCAAATGAAGTCACCTTCACTCATCGTCAATGATAAGTCTTGTCATTTGTCAGTACCGTTTGAGTGCCATCCTGAAAAGGTGAAAGGGTCTGGCTTGGTTGTAGCGGTCGATTTGGGGATTAATACTACTGCCACTGTCTCAGTTGTGAGTCAAGACGGTACTGTAATCCATCGTGAATTCATTCACCCTGGAAGAGACATAGACCGTCGTGATAAGCGCCTAAAATCAGTTTCAATGAGAGCTAAAAAGACGATGGGTCGAGGCGGGAAACTGGGTCAAGGTTTTTGCAAAAACACCTATCGCAAGTGTCGCAACATCAATCAACAGATTGGGCATATCGTTTCTAAGCAAATCACTCAGATTGCTCAACATTACAGCGTGGATGCTGTTGTGTTTGAGAATCTAAAGGGGTGGAAGCCAAAAGGCGGCAAGAAACGATCTAACCTGAAGCAAAAGTTTCACGGTTGGCTCAAGAGCCTGATTGTTGAGCTAACCCAACGTAAATGGGCAGAGTTAGGGGGCAAGACGATTACGATCATTGCCGCTTACACTTCAAAGCTTGCCTATGATGGGTCGGGTCAAGTGAAGCGCGACAAAAAGAATTATGCATTAGCCACCTTTTCTAGCGGCAAAAAGTACAACTGTGATCTAAACGGTTCGTACAATATTGCCGCTAGAGGTTGGCAAAAACTCGATAGCCGAAAGGACTACGAGAAGCGTCCCAGCAAAAGTTCTGGACGCTTGCCTAGAAGCTGGGCTTGTCTTTGTGATCTGTGGTCTACCGACTCAAGATTAGCATAGACACCCCCACCTCTAAAAAGGTGGGGTGAGCTTCATTAGACGACAGTGTCACTCCGCACATTGCCGCAAGTCCGCGAACAGACATCGCGCTTTCGCCTGTTGCTTGCACAGTCCAAAATTCGATGCCACCGTCGTTGTAATATAGAATAGCTTCAGCCATGGTTTTAATCTCGGTAAAATTGTGGTTAGGCGATCGCACAGTGGTTCATCCTGTGCGATCGCTGTCCCAAAATAATATCACCGATCACCCAAAACTCGGCAAAAATATGGCACTTGCAAAAGCTCAGGCAAAAGCAAAGAAACCAGTAAAGACAGTGTGCGATCGCCCTGCCCCTGGTGAAATTTGGCGGCAATACCGTGGGGTGGAAGTTGAGATTTCCAGCGTGATTACAGTGCCCCACAATATTGCCAACGGTACTACGATCTACAACGGGACTAATACGGCACTGGCATTAAGCGCGATCGCTGAAGGTAAAGAGGCTGTGGTGTATTGCCATTCCAATTGCTTGTGGGTGCGATCGCTATCGAATTTTTTGATGCGGGATGCTGATGGAATGCCGCAGTTTGTTAAGGTGCGAGATTGCGATGGTATTGATTTCTAGGAGTGGAACATGGAAGGACAACGTGAATATTTTGATTTGGATTTGAAGAATCAGGGGAAGGCAAGGATGGCGATCGCTCATGCCGCTCTGAAAGAACTTGGCGGCATTATCCATGACACTTACGAAAGCAAGTATTTTAAGGGTAAGCAGTCATGGCGAAACCCATTACTGATGCGGATCAGCCTGCCAGATCGAATGCGTTGGGAGTTCATTCGGCGATCGCGGCTTTGGTTAGCAAGACCTCCTGTGTATGGTGCTCCTGAGATGGTATTCCGCGATCCTATTCTGGATCGCCCGCTTCCGTTGGTTGGCAACCATAAATCATGGGAACTGCCAAAAGTGCGCAACTATCGCTTACATCCAACTCCGTCCGTAAGAACCCTGATGCCAGATGGCTCCTACCTCACTCTTGATGGGGCAGAGGCATTAATTCGAGTTCTTGATGGGGACTTAGATTTTTCCAGGAGCTTCCTGTGATTTATCGGCATGGTTCGTTGGCTGTGATAAGCGATCGCGCGTCTGGTGCATTTTTGCGATCGCTCAGTTCTTGCGGTGGAAGTGTTAACATAGTACAAACATTGCCGTGAATATCGGCAAAAATATGGCGCGAAAGAAATCGATCCCAAAAGACCCTGTGAAATTAGCGGCGGAGTGGCATAAGCTCTCTGGCGTTCATTTTGCATCGTTTGCGGCGATTCGGGAATTATGCGATCGCCGTATATCGCGGATGATTACAGCAGAGAATCGATTGCCACTGAATGCCCAAACCTATGATGTGACAGAGGAAGGCAATGTGATTCAACTATTGCCATCGACGAATGAGTACCGGGCGATCGCACAGACATTACAAACAGCGATCGCGGGGGAACGGCAGGCGTTGATGATGCAGTATCAGGATCATCATGTGGCGATCGCGCATGTGCAACAGTTAGGCTTTTTGGTGCAACGTCCCCCGGAAGATGGTGGGGCCATTGAGGTTAGCGCTGAGTATGTAGTGGGGGATGAGTAGTGGACTTGTTGCTTAACCCCTATAGTTTGTCTATCCCTAAGATTGGGAAAAAGGTGCAGCGCCCAAAAGAGGTAGAGCAGGTTCAGGAATGCAATCTTTTTGGGGGATACAAGCCGAAGCGCGGTGGACAAGAGCAGTTTTGGAGCTTGATAGATTTCGAGACAATCGCACCTATAGATCCCCGATGGGTATGGGTTAGAGGTGGCATTGGATCTGGCAAAAGTCACCTCGGTTCTGCGTTCGCCTGTACCCGTGCCTATCTTGATCCAGAATCACGGGGATTGATAACAGCAAATTCCTACTCTCAGTTGACGACCTCAACATTGATTGCACTAGTTGAGTTTTGCAGACAGTTCAATGTACCGATTAGCCCTAACCGTGCCAGTGTTGAGGATACGGCACGGGCGATCGCTTTTGCGCGTATGTGCAAAATCTTTGATGCGTACCTATTGGTAATTTCTGCCGAGGCATTTGTTGGGGCAACTCAGAATTCAAAAGAGACAGGGCGCGGGTTGCAAGTGCGCTATGTTTGGGCGGATGAATACGCCTATGCCCCGCGTACCGTGTTTGAAACTATCAATGGGCGGTTAGGGCGCGGCAACGGCAATATTAAGGGGCTTGGCATTATCACTAGTTCGCCCAACAAAAACAACCCATTCAACTGGGCATATGAGACTTTTGTTAATCCCGATCGCACCCTTGAGCATCAAAAACTTTTTTATAGTTTCAATTGTCTTACTGCCGACAACGACTCTCTAGATTCTGATTATTTAACATCACTAGAGGCTAGCTATACCCCAGAATTAGCGGCGATGGAGTTGAGGGGTGAGTTTTGTATTGTCGCTGAGGGGCGGATCTGTAAACGGTTTGACCGCGATCGCCACACTACTCTTCAGCAGTACGACTCAAAGCAACCATTGCACCTATCCTGTGACTTTAACCGATCACCTGCATCGTCATTGTTGTTTCAGATTGATGGCGATCGCATTCGCGTTTTGGAAGAGTTCCATCTTGAGGATGCAGATACATTTGAGTTGGGAGACGCGATCGCGCGACGCATCAAAGAACTGAATCCATATAGTTTAAGCATTCACGGGGACGCTACGGGGAATATCAAAACAGCAAACTCTCAGCTATCCAATTGGCAGATTATTCACAATAAACTGAGTGAATCTGGTTGGTTTGGGATTAAGACAAAATGCTACAAAGCGGCAAATCCCCCCGTTATCGATACAATCAACTCAGTAAATCTTTTATTATTTCAAGATAGATTAGTAGTCGATCCCAACTGTAAGGAGTTGATTAAGGACTTGGAGATTCTGAAGTTCGACTCCAATGGGGGGATTGATAAAAAATCTGATGCGAAGCGATCGCACTGGTTCGATGAACTTCGGTATGGCGTTCATGATGAATTCCCACTAGGCGGCAACAAGCAAATCGCCTCTATCCCAGTAGGCGCACCGCTATCTATCCCGGCAATCCCCAATAGAAATCAATCTCGTCGCAGGTAATCCCCCATGGCTGTATCAGTCCTTCAATCAGATCTACAATCTCAAATCAATAGTTTCATCTCACGCCACGCCACCCGTTCAAATACTATTTTGCAACGACAAGACGGCAGCCATCATGATGATATCGCGCGTTATGCTTGGATGTTGCGCAAAGACCCAATCACTCGATTCTGCAACGAGTTAGTGTTTCTCTACTGTTATTCACTACTAGGAGAATACACGCATCCTCGTGCGCGTGTTCAGAAAAATGTGAGAGATGCGATCGCGCATTGTAAGGGAAATTGGGCATTTAAACTCAAAGAAATGATGACGGCTGTTTGGTTCGGCTATTCTTGGACTGAGGTGGCTTTTGCTGACGATCCCGCCAACAAAAAAATACTGAGTAAATTAAGAACCCTCGACCCTATGCGTTATACGTTTTGGGGAAAGGAAGAGGTTGAAGTCGAATCGCTGCGCTACTTTGGACGGCATGGGCTGCAAAAAGATTTAGACTATAACACTGGCATCCATTTAGTGATTGGCAGTGAAATCAGCTTTGACGAGAATCATGGGTGCGGACGGCTTGAATCAGCCTATCCCTACTGGGATCTACACCAATTGATGCAGCCAGTATTGGCGATCGCGGCACAACGGCAGGCAACGCCCATTCTCGTGCAACAGACAGAGACAGGAACCGCGATCGCCCTATTGAACGATGACGGCACTCACCAGCTAAATGATGACGGCACTCCCAAAACAATTCCCAAGGGAATGGATGCCCTTCGCAAATTGGCGGAACTTGGATCGGCTGGCGTTACGGTCATTGACCCCGACGACAAGATTTATTCTATTGAACAGAAGGTGGCTGGTGATTTTCTCTTAGCAGTAGACAAACATTGTGAGCAGTATCGTTTACTTGCCTGTCTTGTGCCCTCGACCTTGATTTCGACCTCGACGACGGGTGTGGGCGATAGTGGTTTGAGCGATCGCCACATGGAAATCTTCGAGATGATTCACAGCGGCTTAATTGCCTATATCGCTGAAGAAATTGTTGAGCAGTTGATTCGCCCCATGGTGATCTATAACTTTGGGGATGTGAAAGACTATGGCGCGTTCCCGATTCAGCGGCGGGATTCAAAAGCGCTTGAAGTTGCCAAAATTATCAGTGATGCGATCGCCCGTGGTTGTTTCGCTAAAACTGACCTCGAAGCCGCCAATAGACTTCGCATTAGTTTGGGGATTGGCGAAATTTCTAAGGAGACGTTGGACGAGTTTATGGCGATGTCTTATGCGGAGAAGTGCCCTGACCGCTAACGCAACAAATCCCTTACCGGAACCCGTAGCGCCTTAGCGACGATTGAAAGCGTCACTGCATCTGGGACGGACACACCGCGTTCCCAATTTGAGATAGTAGTTTGAGTCGAATGGATGCGTCCTGCCAGGTCTACCTGACCTAGCTGGGCACTTTTTCGTGCCACTCGAATGCGATCGCCTAGTATTTGTGCGGTCAAAGCTTGCTGTGCCGTTGCGTGTGAATTAGTTCTATACATTTTTAGGCTGCCAAAAATATGCAAAATTCGCATATAAAACACTGAGACTATGATAACTCAGCTATAGGGCTTCGTACTATGGGGGAACTGGCGATCGCACAAGCGAGGAGTAGCCGTGACCACACTCAAGACCACAGCTAAACGCCGCACCAATCCAAGGGCGGCAATCGAACCAGCCGAGATTTATATTTACGGGATTATTGGCGATGATTGGTGGGACAGCGATTCGATGTCGGCTAGTCGGTTCGCCAATGAGCTAGCGGCAATCCCCAAAAATCAACCTATCAATATTCGCATCAATTCAATGGGCGGCGCAGTTGGCGATGGATTAGCCATCTACAACCTCATTAAAACCCGAAAAAATGTCACCGCAATCATTGATGGATATGCTCTGTCGGCAGCGTCATTTATTCCACTGGCAGCCTCTAAAGTAATTGCCCCTATTTCATCCATTTGGATGATCCATAACGCCTCTGGGATGTGTTGGGGAACGGCAGAAGATATGAGGTCTGAGGCTGATGTGCTTGATACTCACAATCAAGTGATGACCGACATTTACATCGAGCGTACTGGCAAATCAGCGGAAGAAATCAAGGCGTTGCTTGACGCGGAAACTTGGTTGACAGGCACAGAGGCACATGACCTTGGATTTGCCGACGAACTAATGGAACTCGACGACTTTGAATCTAACGATTCTGGTGAGTCCGCCACTGCAAAAGCTACGCGGATTATCCCGATGCA
This sequence comes from Microcoleus sp., assembly GCA_051652045.1. Classification (GTDB taxonomy): domain Bacteria; phylum Cyanobacteriota; class Cyanobacteriia; order Cyanobacteriales; family Microcoleaceae; genus Microcoleus. The sequence continues at coordinate 55,935 of JBOFTL010000514.1, forward strand.
GTTTGCAGCGCGGGCGACCGACGATACCAGACAAAAGCTTGCCGAACATGGATGGCAGTTTGGGCGAGTGGCGGCGATCGCCACAAATCCACCACAGCCCATCCCCACACCGACCGCAAGACCTATTTCAGAATCTATCCCACAGGAGATTGAAATGCCTAAAGAACTAGATACCCCAGCGACTGAACCTACTGCAAACAGCGATCGCTTGACGCAGATGTCCGACGAGATCCGCGAACTAAAACTGCGCCTTGCCTCGGCAGAACAAGCTAAGGCAGAGGCTAAAGAAGAGGGCGATCGCCAACAGTTAATCAATCAGTACTGGCAACTGCGGGCGACGGCGCTAAAGCTTCATGCGGTCGAGAACAAACTTACCGAGGAAGACTTCAATGTTGACTTCAGCGAAGACCCTCAAATCGACATTGAAAATATCACCACAATGGCGCGTGATGAAGCTCGTATTGACCTCGGCATGAAGGATCGCATGTTGCGCCGCGCCGCTGCCCGCAATCCAATCGAACGGGTGACAGCAACTGCCGATGTTGCCAAGCTTCAAAATGCTTCCCTCAAGTCGGCGGAACTTGCGCAACCGACTGCATTGGGGCGATCGCAATCTACTAGATCTGATAGATCTGAAGCTGTGCCACTGTTGCCAGACCAAAAGACAGCAGAGTCCCCCACAGGTCAATCGATCGATGATTTTGCCGCCGCCATTGTCGCCAAGGCTCTACAAATCAAAGCTAAGTAAATCAAAGCTAAGTAAATCACACCCAGAACCAACAGCCATCTAACAGAGGATTGAAAGATGCCATTACTCAAGACTACTGAAAACTTTGGGGATACATTCCCGCCTGTTCTTGCCACTAGCGAAGGAATGCGATCGCCTGCAATGATTGACATCGACACTTCCTTCTATGATGCGACAAAGACTTTCCCGCCCGGTTTTTTTGCGGGGACGACTCCAGTTGCTGACAAGTATCGAATCTTGCCGCGAACAAAAATCACGGCTTTGCCTGGATCTAATACTTTGGTGGTGACTCCGTTCACAGCCGGAATTTTCAGAGTAGGCGAAGTGATTACCGCAGTTGACGCGACGACTGGCGCGGTAGGTGGCGCAGTTGGGACGATCCAATCGATCGACCATGTTGCTAATCGTATTGTTTTGGTTACGACTCCTGGCGCTGGCGCTTTGATTGGGAACACGGTCGGGGTGCAAGCTTCTGCCCCTGTAATGGCGAACGGAAACAGAATGGGTGTGATTTCTCCAAACACCGCAATTGATTTTAGCCTGCGTTCAAACTCACAGTTCGGATGCTTCCTATCAGCGACGCTGTACCGTTCTCGGATGCCCTATATCGACAAGTATCTTGAAGGGTTGTATCCAGAATTGAACTTTGTCTAGTCCTGTCTAATCCCGTCTCTATCTGTTTTGCAAGGTCAGTTAAACGCTTTTTGGAGTTGAGTAATGTCATTATCAATCATTTCGCTTTTGGATCGTTATCCAGAAGCTACTCAGAAAATTGTCGATCTCTCTTTTGAGATTTCCTCTGCCAGTGGCGGTAGATATCGGCGCGGTCTTCCCGATCCAGCGCTGCAACCGTACATGCCACAGAACCGCTATGTTTCCTCGAAGCTTGCTTTTGGGAAACTAGCAGAACGTCGTCCCACCCTAGCTTCTATCGTTGCGACTGATGGCGAATATCCCAACAAGCGTGAAGCTGTTGAAATGACAATCGAGACAGTAGGCAACGTCAAACTTGCCCGCAGTCGTGTTTTCACTGAGGAAGATTTCGACATATTGCGCGAAGCAGAAACATATCTCGCGGCTCAACAACCCGAAATGTACAATGCATTTGTCGATCGCTACATGCAATCGCCTGCAATCATTACCGAGTCGGTTACTTCGCTTGCATCATTGCTCCTCACTCAACTATTCTCGACGGGACAATCAACCTACATCGACCCCGATACTAAGTTAGGTTTTGAGATCTCATATCTTGCTCAAGTCCCGGCTACACACCGACCCGCAGACCTCACCGGAACGCAAACATGGACGGCTGCAAACGTTGCCCTCGCAAACGCTAAGCCACTCGAAATCTTGCGCGACCACCTCAATGCCTACTATGGCGAGCCTGGTACTGCTGGGATCGGAACCAATGGTGGAGTATTGATGTTGCCGCAGGCGATCGCCATGTCTTCCACTGTTGCAAACGGCATGTTGAACGCCAACGACACTAAGGTCAAGATCGCCCGCATGAAAGGGAACTTGACTGATTCTGTTACCGCAACTGATGCAGTAGCTGCCAATCTACCACGCCCCAAGATTGAAGAATGCCGAGAATGGTTGTCCAGTGAAGTCACCGCAGCCGCTCAAAGTAGTGCTCAAATGTCTGAAATTTTTGTTTCGGATGCACCCTACTTCACGCTAGGGGCTGATGGACGAGTCTCAAATACTCCTGGAAACTATTTGCCTACTGATCGTTATGTTTTCCTCAACGAAGGCATCGTTGAGGGCGCTTACATTCCAACAGCGACCAATGATTACGCCAACACAATGGCGATTCTGACTGAAGAAATCAGCCGTGCTCCTCGCAAAGAGAAGTTAACAATCGATACCCGATTCCTTGCAGTCTGTACCGACCCACGGATGCTTGGCTGGCGGAAGGTGGTGTAAATGCTGACAGCAACAATCAAGGCGATCGCCACTAACGAAACACTCTACTCAAACGAAGCAGAATCCCTCCCGCCCTTGCGGGACTGGTTTCGCTATCAATGCCCTGGTGTAGATGTTGCCTCTATCAACATTGGCGCTAGTGTAACAGTCGATGATGTATATCTGCTCAGTGTTTCAGGACTTGAGCCTGTACCTGTACCTGAACCAGTCCCTGAACCAGTCCCTGAACTAGTCCCTGAACCTGAACCTGAACCTGAACCAGTCCCTGAACCTGAACCTGAACCAGTCCCTGAACTTGTCAATCTTGACAGTACGGAATCAATGCCGAACATTGCTGACATGACAGGGGCGGAAGCGATCGCCCTCATCAAAACAGTCTCTGATGCTTCCCTCTTAGAGGCACTGCGTCAGATGGAGTTGGCTAACGATAATCGTAAGACAGTTCTTGCGGCGATCGCTAATCATCTAGAGGACATCAGCAAGTAGGGCATCAGTAAATAGATGATTGATTCTATCTTGATTGAGATTGCTTTATTCGCTTTGGCATTAGGCGCGATCGCTTACCTGACGCGCCTACTAGATCGGGATTAACAGGAGGGCGATCGCGTGTCACAAGTAGTGTATTTGACAGTATCAGAATTCGTTGCTTATGCCCGCGATTGCGAAGCTGTTGACCAATCTCATGAAGCATTCGCCATTGAGAAAGCCGTCAATATTCCATTCATTGAAGCTCAAATCAGAGTAGCTAGCGCCAAGATTGACAGTAAGTTAGGCTTGCGATTCAATCTACCGCTTTATGCCTCTGAACAAGTAAAGCACTGGTGCTTTACTGAAGCTCACTGGCTTTGCGATAAGGCAGCAGGAAAGCGTGAATGGGTCACTCAAGAACGCGAATCGTCCTGCGACGAAATGGATGCGGTCTTGAGTGGCAAGGATGCTCTCCTAGGGGCAGATGGGAAGCCAGTAGCCCCTATTGGCGATCCAAATGCCACTGGTTCAAACGGCTACGATTCACGGATGTATTCGGGCGATCGCATTGTAGAAGTGCCCGCATTCAACCGCTCTAGACGTACTGTTTATCCTCACCTTGGGAGATAGTAATGGCAATCCTCACACTATATCCAGGGCAATCTAAAACAATTCAAGTCCTCAATCCTGACCTCACGCCTTACTCAATCTCGGTCGGTGTGGTAGTGAGTGCGATCGCCCGTAATGTTGTCCGCGAAACAGTAGCCGACCTCACTCCTGTGATTGACGATGCAACTAACGGCTTGATTAAAGTCAACCTACCTGACACTACAGCGGTTCGTGCTCATAGTTTTCGGCGTGTTTTCTATGATGTAATCCTGAGTACGACGACGGGACAGACAACTATCCAGAAGTTTTTACCGTTGGGCGAACTAGATATTCAGTACTCCCCAACACAAGATACCGGTGTAGCCTACATGCCAACACCCACCCCAACACCTGCGCCGACAGGTACTCCAACACCCACCCCGACACCTACACCTACGCCAACGAGCGATCGCATTTACCCTGTAGCGATCGACTTCAAGACTGCATCCGACAAAGTTGTCGAACTCACTATCACCGAAAATGCTACCTCTGGAGAATTTGAAATACAGTTGGCTGAAGTCGTTTAGCAGGAGTCTCGGACAATGGCAGTAATTGATGATGGACTTGGATTGGTAGTTCATTCTGTAAAGTACGTCAATGCCTTGCAGGTAGCAAGGTTCATTGACTTTTTGTTTACAAGATATGAAGCAGGATTGTTCCCCACCTATTCCAATCTTGGCGCTGGAATGAACGACTTTTATCCAGAACGCGATCGCATCCTTACATCAACTAGCGGCATCGACTTTTTTAGTCGAGAAGATTTTGAGGTTCAGTTGAACGAAGCGGAGAGGGCCTATCTTGCTGCAAACCCAACCGAAATCTAAAACCTACGGAAAGACGACAATTATCGGCGCGGGTGGCGACATCGGCGGCGATAATTTAACCTTGATACAAGTTCATGACGCGATCGCCTCTGACCTTGTAATCTCTTACACGCGACCGACTGGGGCGAACGGGATGGCGATCCCCTCTTCTCCTACCGAAAATATTTTAGGGGTGACTATCCCTTTCAATACGGTAGGGCGCGATCGCCTTGCATTATGGGCGCGATCGCATCCAGCCACGACACCCGGTTACAAAGAGCGCACGCCAATCACAGGAGTCCCCGAACTCGATCGAAAGCTGACTGCCGACTTTAACTTCAGTTGTAACTATAATGGTTCTCCCGCTGGGACTGTGTCACTGGTCATCGCTGGATCGATCTATACCACTAATGGAGTGTTCCTATTTGCCCGTGAGATTTGGAAAGAGACGCAGGTGGCGATCGCGTCTGGTAATTCAATCAGCGGTCACCAAGAGGATTTTGTATTCGATCCACAGCAAACAGTACGCGATTATGCGACCGCACTAGTTGCCCAAATTGATAATGTCCCTACTGGATTGAAGACGCTTTTTAGAGCACTCGGAGCGACTGAACCATTCACGGTGGATGGGTTGATTCCAACCCTTCGATTGTGGTTGTATGTATCCCTGCATCAGAACAGTGGTGGATCGGGGATAGTTTCAAGCTGCGCATTCTCTTTCAAAATCAAAGGAGAGTGATGCATGTCGAGATTTATTAACAACATCAATTCAGACGCGACTAGAGTTCCCGACAATGCTACCAGTGGTTGGTGGACTGTAACGACCGATCCATCCACTGTTGGCGATGGTAAAACTGTTTTACAGCAATGGGTTGATTTGCTGACCTTAATTCAACGGCTTTCAGCAGATCAAAAAACTGCCGCATTGGAGGCACTAGGACTATCTGATACAGATTTAATTAAACTAATCCAGGATAATAGTTCTGACACCTCATTGCTCAGTGAAATAGCACTAGATGACATCACTGGTGATATAGAGAAGCAATGGCGCGATACACTTGGGATTACCTACTTTTTGGAGCGTGATAGAACAATCGAAAGTGACCAGCCTCCAGATGAGGCGATCGCTGGTTGGCGCTTCTGGTCAAGAATTCAGACCTTAACTGATGGTCGCAGATTACATCAACTCTATGAACGCGTTAGGGATGGTATTGTGATCGAACGGAGGTATGAATTCTTATGATAGGCAATCGTACTGTAATGAAGCCTAATCCTATTGATAATGGAGTACAGTCCGTTTCTAGATGCAACTGGAGATGGGCTAACGGCTACAATGACCCCAAGATTGGTACTGCATACTTCAAAGGCAACAGCTATCAGTATTACCAGATTTTTCACGATAAGATGAATGGTAAACGAATAGTTCTTAGTTGGAATAGAGACTCGCGCACAATGCCACCTAGAGCTACGTTTAAGATAAATGATGAGTTGATATGGTCAGTAGCGAACCTTCTGACGATGAATGCTACGTCTATAGCAGCGAGTAATGGTGTCCAAAAAGTTGGTTATGTTGCCAATTATTCAAACAATTATCAAACGGTTGAAATCGTATTCCCCGATCGCTTGATTGGAGCTAATTTTAGAGTGGATTTCAATTCCAGTGCTGGCGGAGGAACCTTCTATATGAGTCTTCCTAAACTATATGATTATGTTGAGCAAGATGTAGGGGTGATCAAAGATGACTATCACAGAGCTTAGATCTAAAGCCTATAAACCTATTGATGGGGTACTAGCTTGTCAAGTACTGAATCTTGTAGAGATCAATCAAACCTACACTTTACCTATAGGTGAAGATAACACGATCGTTACTATGATCGGCACAGGTAATGGAAGTTTCACAATAGGTAGTAACTCGTATCCCCTTTTCGTTAATCGAGACACGATTTACCAGCTAAGGTATGTAGCTTCTCTTAATGGTTGGATCTCTGCTGAAACACCCTTAAATTTAAGCAATGATCGCGCTTATGTTGATACTGAGATCGTTAAAGTAAACTCTATCATCACGACTAAGGATACTGCTCAGACTACGGCAAACACAGATTTAGAAACTCGGTTAACTGATGCGATCGCGGGGTTGAGAACAGAGCTACTAGAACAAGCTGTAGACGTAGACGGTGTAATATCGGGATACGATGTAATTTTGAATTTGATACAAGGGCAGAACGCAACTATTACCGCTCTTACTGCAAAGGTTGCAGAGTTAGAGAATAAACCTTCACAAGTTGTTAGATCTGCTTCACTTCCCGACGACTCAGATGGTTGGGAAGTGTGGATTCAGACGGTTGAGGATACAGTAAATTGGGAAATTATTGTCACACAATTTAATCGAACTTCCGATAGCTGGACTCTCCCTTTAGTTGTACGTAAAGAGTCTTTACCTCCACCTAGTCACAGACAAGCGATTGAAATTTCACCTAACAGATTTGAAGTCCGATTGCCCGGTGGGGGAACTCTAGAGTACTCAAATATCCGATCGGCTGATTTGACATCATTTAGTTTCCCAGTTAATACCTATACTCCCTTAGAGGCTTATTACCTCGATTCTGAGGGTAATCAATACTATCGCAGGGGGCAAATTATTGATCCGACTCTAACCGCTATGGGGCTAGGAAGATTATCAGCCCCCAGCAACGCAATTACCCTTAGATACGAGATCGGACGCACTGGTTTCACAGACAAGATTGTTTACGATGTCCCCTTACTCTGACTAGCTACCCACTCATCTATGGCGATTCTCAGCTTATTTTGCCAATCAGGGATCTCACTCAACTCAGCTTTGAGTCCTTTCCTGACGCGCAAACAGAGCGGGCGATCGTCCATGTTCCCACCGAGATTAGATTGTGAGTCAAAAATATTCTTAGGCATTTTCCGGTTTCCTTTGTCTACGTTGTGTATACTCTATTATCATACAACGTATTTTGGAGCTTGCCGGAAAATGAGAAAACTAACGCATGAATTTGTTAAAGCTCAGTTCGCCTTAGAGGGTTATGAGTTGTTGAGTGAGTATGCAGGTGTTCATAAGCCGTTAAAATATTTATGTCCCAAAGGTCATGAACATCAAATAACTTGGGGAAATTTTCAGAGTGGCAATAGATGTGGAGTTTGTGCAGGAAAACATAAGTCCACAAAATTTATAAAGAAGTTTTTTGAGAAAGAAGGTTACGTTCTTTTAGAGGAATACAAGAACTGTGCAATACCTATTAAATTTAGATGTCCCAAAGGTCATGAACATCAAATGTCATGGGACAGCTTCCGTAATGGTAGTAGATGTGGAGTTTGCTCTGGAAGATATGTTTCCCACGAATTTGTTAAAGCTCAGTTTGCCCTAGAAGGGTATGAATTGTTGGGTAAATACAAGAACTGTGCAATACCTATTAAATTTAGATGTTCTAAAGGACATGAGCATCAAATGTCATGGGACAGCTTCCGTAATGGTAGTAGATGTCGGCTTTGTCTTCCTAAAGATCTAAATAAAACTAGATTAAGTGAAGAGTTTATTAAATCCCAGTTTGCACTAGAGGGGTATGAATTATTAAGTGTTTATCTAAATGCTAGAACACCTGTTAACCTTAGATGCCCCAAAGGTCATAAATGTCAAATAGCGTGGGGAAATTTTAAGACAGGCAATAGATGTTCAGTTTGCCGTATCTCAAATTTCTATACGAACTTCGAGAATAGAACATCTTGTAAAATTTTTAATAGTATTAGTCGTCAGCTTAAAAGACAGAAGTTAGATCTAAAATGGGATTACTTCTACTCTTCAGAATTGATTAAGTCAATAGCTGAACCTATCCAGCCTATCTACAGATCTTGCCCTAAAGGTCATGCGGTTGATCACATTGTGCCTGTTAGCTGGTTCAATCTACTAAATGAGGATGAACTTTTAGCCTGTTGGCATCCTGCTAATTTAAGGCATTTAGATGCTCTTGAAAACAACAAGCGCAAAAACAGAATGACAGACGAAGAAATCGCCTATATGCGATCGCATCACCCCGAAATTATCAACGCAGCTAGCAGGTCAAAACTATGAACATCTATCCCTACCCAGTAATACCCACGGTAAAAGAATGCGCGACACCTGAAGACTTGCAAACTCTAGAGCAAAGTTTAAGGGTGGCGATCGACAATCTATTCGTTGAATCTGAAACCAATCCTGACCTAAATAATTCATTCTGGCGTTTATGGCTCAAGAATGAACCGCAAAATGACGGAACCAGAAATCTATGTGTGTCAGTTCCTATTTTAAGTCTCCAGAGTTCCCTGGAAATCTTCTGCACACCTATCACCCCTCCCCCGCCGGATCATGAAGATGACTCGACCGATAACGGTGATGGAACATTCACCTATGCTTTTGCTGAGGGTGTGACCTTCACGTATCGCCCCACACCCACCGGGCAAAGCGGGAATCTTACAACCTGGAACAGCCTCGCTTGGAATCCGACGGGCTTAGTCGTCAGTGCCCGCTACGATGCCCTCGACTCCGCTGGGGTATCGGTGGGAAATTCCAATGTGAATTACACCAATAGTATGACAGGGGATATCTTCAGCTTCCACAAGTTTGCTAATGCCGTCAAGGTAAAATTGACGGTAACGTTAAATGATGCCAGGGTTTTGACTTACACCTATCCATTTCTATAGAGAACACCATCATGGCTTTATCTATTGCATTTCCCTTAGTTCTGACCGACGACCCTGTTGCCAAGTATGCGGAAATCGCCGCGTCATTGGCTCCGGGTGCGCGTTACGAACAACAGTTCGATTACACCACAGTTGAGAACCCCAGCAGCAAATTTAAGCGCTACTTGGAGGATATCTATCCCGCTGCCACAATCACGGACATTGACAACGATTTAGATAGCTGGGCGATCAGCCAAGGGTCGCTGGGCGCTTGCGGGACATTTGCGAATATTGCTTGCTATGCCTCAATTCCTGACGATCACCAGTACGCGATCGAGAATGGAATCTATCCGTTGCAGCCATCATCGATCGGCTTGTACTTTGTGCGGATCTGCGACCCCGAAAATCCCCTTGGGACGAAGTGGATGGCGATCGACTCTCAAGTCCCCACGGACAGCGAGATGGGCGGATCTGCCTTCGTGTATTTAGGGGCGCAAACGGCATTACTACCCGCACTCCTGACCAAGGCTGCAGCAACCGCGCGCGGCGGTTGCTTTGATGAGATCACCAATCACCCTGCACTAAAACAGAGCTTTAGCTGGTTTCCTAACGCTAGCTACACCGTGTCAACCTTTGCCGACTTCAAGGAAGCTCTTGAGCATGGGGCGTTGTGCGTCGTTTCGATGACTCAGCAATATGATTCTGGTGGGTTCGCGGTTAAGCCGTCTGGCGTTGTCTATGGGCACGCTTTTAGTATTGTGGATGCAGTTGAAGCAACAAATCCTGATGGTTCGATCGCCCAAATTGTTAGGATTGAAAACCCGTGGGGCGGCGGCTCTGATTATGTTTCAGAGTATTCAGAGGATGCTCCGTTTTGGACAATGCATCCTGAACTATCTGGCAAGTTGGCAGATGCATCGGCAACAGGTGGGAATTATTGGGTGTCCTGGAATCAGGCTAAGGCGCTAACCGGGAAGTCCAGATTTGAACTGACGTTACCGTTACCTCATTTCAAGAAACCCAACCTGGCTTGGCTCCGCTACGAGTTTGACGGGATGCCCGTCCTGAGCAGTGAATGGTGGAATTGGACGGCAGAACTAATCGCTGGAGTTTCTGCTGCCAAGGTCAAGACCCTGACACTGGAGAATCCTGCAACCATTACCTTTGATGTGAAGTGGTTGAACGGTTCAGGTGCGCGACACCTGAACATTAAGGTCGTCGATCCTGTGACTGGCGCGATCGCTGGGCAATTTGGGGAAGAGGTTTGGTGGGGTGGCAGCGGAATGCGTGACATTCAACTACCTGCGGGGACGTTCAAGATTTATCCTTGCACCCGTAGCTACAACAGCGATCGCGGCAACCTCCAGGTTATGTTGCTCTCTGAACAGCCGTTTATTCTGAGTTAGATCCATGCGCCATCACTATCAGTTATCAACCCCGATCGCCACTCCCTCACCCTCACCTTCACCTACTCCAACTGTGGTGGATTTGTCGCCAGTGACCGATCGTTTAGCTGAGATTGAAGCGAAGTTATTACCCTCAACCGAGGCATTAGTACCTACAGCTTCACCCTCGGTTATTCGATCGTCAAGTGTGGTAAATCCGGGGGCTGTGGCTACCACCAGTCCTGCAATAAACAGTGAAGACTACACCGGGTATTGGCTCTCGGAGTCTCTTAGTGATGGCGATTATTTCTACAATCCCATGTACGAAGCGGTTTGGGCAAAGGTTACATGGTTATCTACTGGGGGTTACGAATTCAAATATTCGGGAATTTACAGTTCATCATCGGGGAGTAACCAACCATGGACACTTCGTGAAACCAATTCCGATGGAACAACAATGAGCCGAGCGGTATTACCTGCTAGCCTTGCGCCCGCTTCTAGGTCGTTCACCTTCACCGGGAAGCAAGTATCAGTATCTATCCCCGGTAGCGCTAAGACCTTTGTATCACGTAAACCTCAAGCAGATATCACAACCGGATGGACGCGATCGCAAGATACAAGGTTGCAAGCTCACAAATACCTCTATCAAGCTAACAATAGGAATGTTTTAATTCATTGGGGCAAAGATAATTGCTATCTCGTTTGCTGGGGAGAAAACGGAGGATGGGGAATAGAGCATGAAACGACGACCACACAACCTCAACAAACGCTACAAATATCAGGTACTAATACCTCGTCTCTACTCCTAGAAGGCGGTGTGAGTAAGGTTCGTGTGAACACTACAGGAAACATATCTTTAACCTTGCATAGACCGCCTAACGTTGTGACGTGGGAATCTATCGAGATGCCTGATATCATCAATGAGGAGCAATTTGATTGGAACCCCCCACGGCACTATATTGGGGATGTTTGTTTTTACGAGTGGACAAACCCAAATAATTTTCAAGATTACATTCGGATTTCTTACTTCCCCTCGACAATCATCGAACATGTAATTGGAGGTGTATATCAGAATGATTGGTACAGGCTCACCCGTGCGGATGGCAGCACGATCGAAGCTAAAGACACTCAGCATCAATACACAAACGAACGCTTCGCGCTTATTGAGGTTTGGGCTTATAGCGGCGGCAACGATTCCATACCTCCATATCAAGGTAATTTCTATCTGCCTATCCCGACTATCCCAGGAGACAAAAACCTAGTACCTCAACTCTGGACTCAGTATCTCGATCGCCTTCAGTTTAACGAGAGTGTGGCAGGGAAGGCGATCGCCCCTATATCTACCGCAGTCACTCAACTACAAACAGAGAATACTGTACTCAAAACTAAGCTGGCTGCAATTGAGAAGATTACAACGGATAACCTCACTGATCTATCACTAGGTACTATTGACCCTACATCGGCGGATAGTTCACGGTTTTTCATCCCGTTTAGATCAGGAGTAAAAATCAAAGAGATCACCTTCAATTTCCGCGATCGCCGTGTTGCCACCTATCCATCTCGGATTCTAAACAATGTATCCATTACTGGGGCGCAAATGTCCCCTATTGGTGGCAATGGTTGGACTTATTCCACTGGGGAGGATAACCGTCACTCAATGGCAAGAGCTTTATCAGTCACTTCTATTGAATATCTAGTAGTTATTCAATGGATTTATTGCCCCACTGGAATCACTCTATGGTTCCAGGAATCTCACAGCAACACAAACAACACTTACGGAAGGTTTGAAAATGTTGTAGTGAAGTGGGAAAAAAGCTAGCGATCGCCCTCCCAGCTTCAATGTGAAACTATTCCAAAAAAGTAGTTGATATTTCGTGGCACGAAATGATTAGTTGACACTCTCAGCTCTAAAGAGACTGAGATTCTGCTGACAGAACAGACTTTGGGAACCCCCAAAGTCTAATTCTCGCTACGGTCGTCAAAGACCGTCTACCCAGTCGGTTTAGGTCAATGCCTAACTTGCTGGCTACTTTTCTAAGGATGTTTGCAGCGCCATTAAGGTCTGCGTTCACCATTGATTTATCGGCTGACTGATACAAGCCCCTCTTAACTCGTCGTCCTGATGCTTTCCACCCATCTGGCTTTTCGCCAAACTTAGGTAGGGAGTCGCCATCCAGAAAACTCGCTTTCGAGGTATACGCTTCCTCAGTCTCTTCAAATCTAATCCCGTGCAGGTCGCACAACTGTTTTAGTCGGTCTTTCAGTTTACCTAAAGGCATCTGAACAAACTTCTGATTATTAAGTCTGCCCATATTGGCATTGACTTTGAAGCCTTCATTCCACCCAATAACAAGTGTACCAATACTGTATTTTAGGCAGTGTTTAACAATCAACTTTGCAGCTTTGTTAATCCCATCGCGCATCTGATGATTACGCTTGCGTGTCACACGGTCTAGCCAGCCATCCCAATAGGCGTGTTCTTTACCATCTTTGCGGGTAGATACTTTTTTGTTCCACAGTTGGTTCATAGCCTTCATTGATCGGGCATCAACTAACAAAGAATTACCTAAAGTATCCACACAAGCAGCAAGATTATCCGCAGTTCCAAGGTCGATCGATAGTGCTTGATTGATATCAAGTTGATGCGCTTGAGGGCTGACCTCGTAGGACATCTCCAGGTAAAAAGCACCATTCTTGGGAAGGATTGTGAATTCCTTGACTTTAGAAACATCTAAGTTTGTGGGCGCTGGTAAGAAAAATTCAGATATTCCAAACCAACGTTTTACGGTTAGACCAGTAGAAAATCTTATCCGATCACCCTCAATAGTTGCACCGTACTTTGAACCTTTAGGGTATGAGACCTTGAATAGCTTAGAACCTTTCAGATATCCAGGAGGCTTAGGCTTAAAGTGCAACTGACCTTTAAAAAACAAATCTCTCAATCCTTTGAAAGATTTGAATGCCTCAGTCACAGACATTAAAGTCTGTTGTGCAGGACTTGAATGCAAAGATTGAGCCACTAAACTTTTCCCGACACTAGCCTCATAAATCAAATCAAATTTCCCAGCAAGCATCTTCCCTGTCTTAAAAAAAGTTTGCCGGGAAAAGTAGACCCCATTGTTGTAAAGCTTGCCTGACTGCTCACAAAGATATTGAAGAACAGCTTTTGTTTCTGGATCAGGAGATAGCAAGACTTGCTGGACTCCCATTCTTTTCTTGACTTTGACCATCGTTTCGACCTGCGATGCAGTTGACTGTTGATAGTTTATCAACTATTCTAGTAGATGTCAAACAATTGATCGACTAAATTATTATGCTGCCATTGCCAGAATACAGAACTCAAAATCATGTCAAATACTTGCTTAACTATCACTTTGTCTTTATCCCTAAGAGGCGTAAAAAAGTTTTGGTAGACAAAGTAGCAACTAGAACCCGTCAAATATTCTTGGAGCTTGCAATAGAGAGGGGCTGGGATATTCTTGCTTTGGAAGTTGCGCCAGACCATATCCATCTTTTTGTGGCAGTAACACCCACAGATACGCCATCTAAAGTGGTTCAAGCCTTTAAGGGTAGGAGTTCTAACTATTTGAGGAAGGAATTTCCTCACCTTCTCAAACTGCCAAGCCTCTGGACGAGTAGCTATTTTGTCAGCACCGCTGGTAATATTAGTTCAGAGGCAGTAAAGAAGTATATTGAAGACCCACACCATTCTGCAAACTAATCCGTTAAGGGCACTCAAGTGCCCCGAGTCGTATTCCTCTCAGCACTAAAGTGACTGAGTTCCCAACTTACCGAGTTTTTCTTATGGAAAAGTCAAACAAACGGCTTCGGCAAAAGTGCCACGCCAAGCTATTCTGAAAGTAATTTCAAAAAATAGTTGACAATACTTTCAGGATGCCCTATATTAGATTCATGGGTGAAGCGAGAGGCGAACCCGAAAAATCCCGAGAGGGTTGGCAAGACACCGCCATACAGAGTGTGGCTAGCTAGCAGCCTATAGCAAGCGCCTTCCGGTAGGGACGAAACCGGGGTTTTGAGAAGGGCGATCGCAACAATTCGCCCACGAGTAAACAACAAACATTTGAGGTACAGGTCATGATTAATTCCGTTTTGGATGCTGCCTATAGTGCAGTCGTGTTTGGTTCGATGGCATACTTTGCCACTGCATTCGTTCGGCATATTGCCAACGGTCGGCAGCAGGTTCAGTGGATTGAGCCGATTGAATTGGGGGCTGACGCTGATGAGATTGCGCCGCCCGCTCCGGTGCTGCTTCCAGTGGCGATCGCGGACACCGTTGTCCCGTTTGTTCGCAAACAGCGGCAGGTCGTTCCCAACTGGGCGGCGATGCCAGCAGCACAACTGCGGAAAGAATGCCAGCTACGAGGGATCCGGTGGCGCAATGCCCATGGCAAAGGTAAACATCTGTCGGTTGCGGCAATGCGGTCGGCGTTAGCGCGGGAGGTGGCAGCGGCATAGTTTGGATGGAAAATGGCGATCGCATTGTTAAGGGTGCGATCGCCCTGTAAATATTAGGAGGTAAGCGATGGAAACAATTGATGTCACCGAACTGCCCCCGCTCACCCGATGGCGATCGCGTACCATCTACCGCCTCCCCGATGGCAGTCGGTTCGTTCTGGGCTTACGGCGTGAAGCAAAGATCGGAATGTGGCTATATGCGCTGATGTTGCATAGCGATCGGGATTTGACCCATCCCAATATTGCTAGAGTGGATGAGGTATAGACAAAAGAGAGGGGCGATCGCATGATGTGCGATCGCCCCTTCTGTTTGTTTGTTGCAAAGTGCTAAGCGAGATAGCCGAACTGTTGCAGTGCTAGTTCTGCGATCGCCCGTGGGTAGGCGTTGACCAATCCATAGCGAGCATCCCCGATTTGTTCAGGCTCTTGGGCGTAGCGATCGCGGTAGAGCTTCGATGCAACTTTGCCAACCGCAGCGAGTTGTGCGGCGGTCGCATGTTTGTTGTGCAAATTCAGGCAGCCCGCCAAGGTGATGAGCAGTCAGAACTGCTCTAACTGTGGTGAAACGGTCAAAAAGTCGCTCTCGACTCGAACGCATATCTGTCCTCATTGTGGTCATGTGCAAGATCGGGATCATAATGCTGCCATCAACATCCTGAAAAAAGGACTCAATACGGTGGGGCACACCGGAATCAAAGCTTGGGGAGAGAACGACCTCTATCTGAATCAAGCAATTGCTTCAGACAAGTTGGCTCAGTGAACCAAGAATCCCCGTCTCTTTAGAGCGGGGAGTGTCAAAATCGAACGGCAAAGAGATCAGGAATCATTGCAAAAAACCCCGACCAGTGCTACCTCGTCGGGGTTTTTATTTTGGGTTGAGTTTGGAGGGCGATCGTCCCTACTCCAGTCCGATCGCGCCAGTCAAATTAGCACCGCGCAAATTCGCGCCACGTAAATTAGCGCCATACAGATCAGCGTCACGTAAATTAGCGTCACGCAAATCTGCACCAATCAAATTAGCGCCATACAAATCAGCGCCATACAAGTCAGCCTTACGTAAATCTGCACCAATCAAATTAGCGCCAATCAAATTAGCGCCAATCAAATCAGCGCCATACAAGTCAGCCTTACGTAAATCTGCACGACGTAAATTAGCGCCAATCAGATCAGCGCCACGTAAATTAGCGCCATACAAGTCAGCATCACGTAAATTAGCACGACGTAAATTAGCGCCACTCAAATTAGCACGACGCAAATTCGCGCCACTTAAATCGGCACCAATCAAATCTGCGTCACTTAAATCGGCACCACTTAAATCGGCACCACTCAAATTAGCACTATACAAATCTGCACCAGTCAAACTAGCACCAGTCAAACTAGCACCATGCAAATCAAAAACAGAACCATCCGCAGACATCGATCGATAAAGAAGCTGAACTTGTGCGGCGGTCAATCCGCCCATAAAAAACAGTCTTTTCATCAAATCGTGATATACCCCAAACTCGTAGTCCACGCCACGGATTGCTTGAGAGAAGTCGGGATTAATCCCGACTTTAACCGCCGCAGATCCAAATAAACAATGTGTTGTCCCGCATGTTTTAAGCGCATCTGGTAAGACAGGATCTCCCCAGTCGCGCATTGAAAACCATGACGATGATTCATCATTTAATTGTCCAATCACCCAATCAGTCGTTGCTTTCGTAATCATGTTTGTTACCTCACTTGTTTACTTGTTGTTCTACTAAACGCGCGATCGCCCCTACTCCATTCGCCTCAACCCATTCCAGTGCCAGCGGGGACAAGGGCAACCAAGCTTTAATCCCGGTGGACTGCCTACCAACTTTTTTGTAGTAATGGCTTGGATGCTCTTTCGCCATCGCCTGGCTCGACAGGCAACGCCCGCAAGTTACCGCAGATGGATCAGTTGATGCATCCCCGGATTTGCCGCAGGCAATGCGATCGCCTGCGAGGAGATGGATTTTAGTTTGCATGATTTTGAATCCCCATCTGAAAAAGCGCTTCCAACGCTTGTGACTCCTCAAACGTTTCAGTGCGATCGAACTCTAGGGTGGCAAAGCGATCGCCACCACTGTACAAGTGCAGTCCATCGCTATCTGTTTTGTGCTGGATTCCACCACCATCTTTCGTCTCGCCATTGACAGAGAATTTTACGTGACCACTCCCATTAGGATTGAGCACGGCAATTAAAAAATGTCGGGGAGTTGTTTTAACAATGACGCACTCGAATTGAGGCATCGCAGAAATCCGTCCGTTATAGATTTGCGCACGGGTTTGTTCGCCATTACTGGCAGTCATCCGCCCGTTCGTCCCTGTGAAGGTTTGCGGAGCTGCGATCGCCTCTCTCACTCGTAAATCTGCCCGACGACGAGCTTCAACGAGCTTCGCCTCATCAGCCTTCCGCTGTTCAACCTGTTCAACCTGCGCCGCCTTTTCGGCAGCTTCTTTTTTGTCAGTGGCGATCGAATCAACCACTGCGAAAACAATCCCAGACCCAGCTACCACCACCGAAACAAAAGCCGATATCGTTGCCTGCTTGCTCAACATGTCGTTACCTCCAATTGATTGATTGACACTTCTATATCTAAACAAAACATCCCCGGTTTGTCAACAACAAACCGGGGATGTTTTGTTTTAATTTTATGAAGCGGATCTGCCGAACATTAACAGATCTGCCTCATAAGTAGCGCTATTCTCCCAAAAACAGTCCGCGATCGCCCTCTCGCACAATCCGGTCGAGTTGCGGCAACCATTCGCGGCGCAGCTCGTAGTTGTCTTGCAAGCGCACCGTTAGGTCAAAGGCTTCACTGGGAAGCTGCGTCAAGACTTCATTCAATCGCTTATAGTCGGGTTTACCGTTGCGGGTCTTGATCCCATAGCGATCGCACAGTTCAGATTTCAGCAGTGTCGAACCATCGGAAATCAGATCGTCGTTGTGCAAGACGCGATCGCGGTACTCGATCGTTTTGATTTCCGAATAGCCCAAAACCTTCTGCTGGATGGCTTCTGGCATCGTCGATGTGACAATGTGGCGGAATTGGACGAGTTGGAGGTCGGCTTGTTTGCCGCTGGCGATCGCGGTCTCTTTCTGGACTTCCAAGCGCAAACCCTCGTTACGCAATTCTTGCAATTGCAGTTCAGCAATGTGGCGATCCACTTTTGTCTTGAGCGCTTCAGGGGCGACATTTAGCATCACGCCCAATTTGAACCCTGCCTTGGCAAAGCGTCGATAGATTTCACGGGCAGTTGCTTTTGTTTCCGCCTTGAATCGCCCATCCATCACAATTTCTAGAGCTTCAATCACCGCCTCCTCTGTTGCAAACTTCACCCCTTGAAAGCCGCCCTCTGTCTGCATTTCAAGCTCTAAAATGCCGTCTTGGTTCACCCCTTGAAAAACATTTGCTGCCGTCTTATTGTCGCATCCCAAAAGACGGGCAAATCCTTTTTGGTTGATGCCCGCCAAATCTCGATCTTCCAAATAGACAAGCTCGACCCCAGGGATATTCGTCGCGGTCGTTTTGATTGGTACAATATCGTTAGCCATTGTTTTTATCCCAGTAAAGATTATGGTTAGCACGCCGGCATGAGTTGAACTTGCCGGGGTGCGCCCCAAAATAATACCACCGATCGCCCAAATCCCGGCAACTCTCGCCCGCCCGCAAATCCCTGTAGACGCTGCAAAAACAGGTAAAAATTATTGATTGGTCAAGAGAAAAGACTGGTATATTCGCGCAAATGTTTTGATGGCGGGTTGTCTACAATACTGGTAGGGGGTGCTATCTGATGTTTTTTGAGTTCATAAATACTAGTATTGGTCAACCAAAAAAGATGGCATTTTCAGCGGAGCTATTAAAAACGTTTGAGGCGTTTGCGCAGACTATTGATCTGGGTGTTCTTTGCCTTGGCGATGTTGAGGGAAAACCGATCATTTTCTCATCAAAAATCAAAGATATTTTTGAATACTACGAGGCGGAACTGACCGGCAAATCATTGTCAGTGTTGCTGCATCCCGACCCTGAGAGCGAGGAGGGGCGCGCATTTACGGCACGACATGACAAGTTGATGGAATCGTTCAAGCTTGGTGAGTTTGCCTCTGCCTCACGCGGGATGGCGCACGGGCGGGCGGTAAGTGGATACACGAAGGCGGGCGAAAAGGTCTCCATTACGATCGCAATCTCTTATCACAAAGGCGGCGGAGAAGAGACAGGCGGTATTTTTTTGGCGTTGGTGAAGCTTGGCGATCGCGCTATTGAGGAAAACACTGAATCAGTGCAGTCGGTCTTTACTGCGTTATTGCAGCCCGGTGTTGCGGTCGTTCGGAAAACGAAGGCTGCGATCGCCAAACAAATCATTGCACGGGGTGGGGTTGTCGGCTTTGTGGTTTGGGTCGCATCGTTAGTTACGCCGTTGGGGACAAGCTTAAAAGCGTTTTTTACGGCATTTCAATGGCAGGCATCAACGGGACAGGAGGCGGATGTAGGAGTGTATGAAGTGATTGATAATGAGTTGCGCGGCGAACGCCTAAAGCAGATCCGCAACGCATTGCATCGAGTAAACGGCAAGGTTCGCGCGGTTGCTTACTATAGATTTGAAGAGTATGGGCTAGGAAGGCAGTTACGGTATGTTGCCGACTCGGGTACGATTGATAGTTTAGAGGCGTGGTTCTACGACACTACCGAAGAGAGGCTGATCCTCAGTGAAGACGCATTGCGATCGCTCAACCAAATGGATTGTATCTTGGTTAGTAATGGAGGGCATTACCCCAAAACGAACGAGAAGTTTAATGTTGTTATGTGCCCTACAATCCGCGTAGAGCCTGACGTTCAGAACAATGGGCTTAAGCGTTTTGTAGCTGTAGGTGTAGTAGCGATCGCAGTTGACAAAACTGTCGAACTAGAACCGATCGCCACCATTCTTTGGCGATATCTGCCGTCAGTCGAAAACTTGTACTAGAATTGCAGCAAAGCAAAGCACAGGAGTCTTTCATGGCATCCGACTTAATTCGAGCATTAACACCAGCGGCACTAGGAGTTATCGCCTGTGGGATGATGATTTTTGGAATGACATCCCGTGTTGATTCGAACAAATTCAACACGGCCTCAAACTTTGCCATCTTTTTGGCAGGCGGGGCAACCGGGGTGGCACAGGGCGGGCGATCGCAAACTCAGCAACGGCAGATGAGTGGAGAAGGAGGCGATCGCCCATGATTTCCCCTGAAGCTTTCCGACTGCGGACAGAGCAAGAATTTGAATTGGCGAGGTTTGCGATCGCCTGCGCCGACTTATCCGATGGCGAATTGCAAGAATTGTTGTTGGATACGGTGGCAAGATTGATGGATGCCGATAATCAAATCAGGAAGTTGATTTTGGGAGGGTTTCGATGAATATCCGACACTGGACATGGACAGGACTCGGCTTCCGACGCGGCACAGTATACACCGCACTCGGCACTTATACTGAGGCGATCGCCCGAATCACTTGTGACAATCCCATCCACCGCAACGACCTGGCAGATCCAAAGCAATTCGCGTTGCATAGTCAAGACGCGATCGCCACCCCCGTAAGGATTCCGGTGCGATCGTATCAGGACGAGTACGGGTGGCATGTATTCCCTGTCGATCCAAAACTTGGTGATGTTTTTTGCGGGATGGGGCCCTCGAAAGAAGCCGCGATCGACAGTTTGCGGGAGGATATTAATGCCACAATTGCCGCGATCGCCCTATTTTTTCCGGGGCGATCCCCAGTGCGATATATTTTGGAATTGGAAGAAAAGGCGATCGCCCCATTGCAAAAATCGCTATAATCTGCGTAGGCGTTAATTAGGATTTCCAGTGGCAGACCTCGGCGTTGTAATTTACGATGAGCCGCAAATATTAGCGACAATTGATGAGCAATTGCCGCCTAGTTACTATGGAAGCTTGGAAGATTATGTCGTCAATCTGATTCGCGCGAATCAGCCGTCAGCGGGGGCGGCAACTGAAACTGCCATATTAGGAACTGCATTGAGTGCTTTGACGGTTGTAACAAAGAGTAGCGCCAATCAATTAATTCGGTGCAACCCGTCAACAGCGGGGCACATGGTTGGGGTTGCTGGTATCTTGCTGCAAGCTGGGCAGATTGGAGATACGGTTTCGTATCAAAGCGCCGGGGAGCTTGTTGATTCTAGTTGGAATTGGACTCCAAGCAATCCCATTTTTGTTTCGCAAACAGGCGCGCTAACTCAAGTAGTGCCAGTAAACTATCCGCTAATTGCGATTGGATGGGCTATTACTAGCGATCGCATTAATGTTCAGGTTTTCCAACGAATAGTGAGGACAAATTAAAATGGGTCAACGTTTTCAAGCTTTAAATAGCTTAGGGCTAACAATTGAAGAAAAAGGTGCGGTCGATTCCGGCGATGTGCCGACAGAGGGTGCGCTCGCTGCTATTGATGGGACGACCAAAAAACTTGACATCTCACTGATGCCGTCAGGGCTTGGAGTTGAAACGATTACAGCGATCGCTTCTGAGGCTTTGACGGCAGGTGATCTGGTCAACATCTTTGACAATAGCGGCAGCGCTGGGGTTCGCAAGGCTGATCGTTCCAATGGACGTAAAGCTGATGGATTTGTTAAGGCGAACGTTGCAAACGCAGGAAGTGCGACTATTTTTGTCGATAACGGAACTATTATTACAGGATTATCTGCCCTAACAATTGGCGCAACTTACTTTTTGGGAACAGCGGGGGCAGCCGTTACGACACTTCCCGCTGCTGCCTCTGGGCATTTGCTTCAACGGATTGGGAAAGCCACGTCGGCAACCTCTTTGATTTTTGAAAAACATGAAGAGATTACGCGAGTGAGCTAATGGTAAGATTGTTGCGGGTAGACGAGAATGGAAATCAACAGGAGGTCGATATTGCGATCGCCCAACAAAACTCGTATACCAACTATTGGGTCTACGAGAAATTTACAGGCGTATTCAACCTCAGTGCAACCACAGCATTGGGGGCACTAAGACTGTTTTCCACGGTATCGGGGACAGGTGCAAGTAACACTTCCGACCTTGCTAACAACTCTAATGAGTTTGGAGGGATTGTCGCCTCCACAGGAACAACCGCGACAGGTTATGCTGGGCTGCTTTCGTCAACAGGAACGAACTCGGCGCAGAATATACGATTAGCCAATAGCGGCGGGCGCACATTTCTTTACGAATTGGATGTTAACTTTCCGCTGATCTCGACCGTGACAGAAGTCTATGGTTGTGTCTTGGGTTTTGCCAACAATGTAAACGCCCCCACCGATGGCGCGTACATCTCGATGGATACGACTGGAAATTTGATTGGCTTCACTCGGAATAACAGCGCCCAGTCTGTCAGTGGATCGATCGCAACTATCGCGTCTGGTGCTACACGAACAAACATCAAAATAGAACTAAGCACAACTAGGGCGCGGTTCGTTGTTAACGATGGAACCCCTGTAGAAATGACGACAAACCTGCCTCTAGGTCGAACCTTTGGGTATTGCGCAAGTATCGTCAAAGGCGTGGGCTTGACCGCAAGAACTTTACGTCTGTATGGCATGGGTGTGGGGGATAGACCATGATTCACACTATAATAAAATCAACCTTGCGCGATCGCCCATGTGTAAAATGCTAGCATCACTAAAAAACTGGACAAAAGATATCAGTCTTGAACTAAGACGAATATTCAATCGGTTGGAGATGTTTGATGACAGAACAGCGCGATCGCACAAGCAAATCAACGATCGCTTACTCGAATTGGAGAAAATCATGGGTATTCTTGCAGAAAAAATCAAACAATTAGTTGCAGTCGAGACAGCGGAAGGTGCAGTAATCAAAGAAGAATCCGCTAAGTTAAAGGCTGCACTTGAAGCAGCAAACACAAAAATCTCTGCACTTGAAGCAGAGAATCCAGCGCTCAAAGCGGAAATTGCAGCCCTCAAAGCTGACCTGGCAGATGCAGACATTGCTGCAAATGCGATCGCAGACATCAACCCCACTCCTGTATCTGATGGTATTGTTACAGAAGTTGTGGAGAACCCCGCGATCGAAACACCTGCGATCGTCGAGGATGCTCCTGCCGTTGCTCCTGAAGTGATTCAGGAAGTACCAGTAGTCGAAGCCGCTGTTGATGCGATCGTCGCCGCCGAATAAAGCTCACCTCTCCACTCTCTTCAGAGGAATTTCCCCATGGTTTCACACAGCCATGGGGAATTTTTTGTGTTTGCAATTCCCGTGTTTTTGCCGAATACAGCGCGGACAAAAGCGGGCAATATAAAAAAGCGATCGCAGCAAAGGAGTTCCGCGATCGCTTCATAAATTGAGGTAAACAAGCATGAGATACTTGAGTGGATTTGTAGGAAGTGTAACACTGTTAATTGGTTGTGTCACGTTTGCGGGGGATGCGATCGCGGTTACTTTCACGCCGCCCCGTGGCGATGCACCAAAAGAAACTGTGGGTGCTGGTTCGCGGATGTTTGATGATGAGCGGGGCAGTGGACGGATTAAGATTGATGCAAACGAGGATGCGCCGCGCCGTTGCCGTCGCCCCGGAGAAATTCGCCCTGACCTTCCCCGTTGTCCAGTAATCACTAGTCTGCCGGAGTAGTGCTATGCTGGATTTTTCCCTGTTGAATCTGCCATTGCCGCAGACTGTGTTAGAGATTGAAGAACTACAGCGCATTGCCTATAGTGATGCGCTTACCGGATTGTTGAATCGGCGATCGTTTGATTTGGTAATGCCGCGAGTCCCCCGCGGTCAAGTCCTGTTTGTGGATTTTGACCATTTGAAATTGCTCAACACAAAGTATGGGCACTTAGTTGCTAATGCTTTATTGGGGCAAGTTGGCAGGGTTCTAATTGACCATTTGAAGCGATCGCAAGATACTGCCTTCCGCTTTGGTGGCGATGAACTTGCGGTGTTACTACCCGATGCATCAATTGATTACGCCAAACAATTGGCTGAATCTATCAGGCGTTGCGTTGAACACATCGAGTGTCCCGATGGTAGCCGCCCATGTTCTGTTTCAATTGGCATTGCAACTATTAATGGTGATTGGGCGATCGCCTTTCAGCAGGCTAATCAAGCCATGTTCCTAGCAAAGGAACGCGGGCGGAATCAAGTTGCGATCGGTTGACACAAAAAACAACCCCAGGTTGCGCAACCTGGGGTTGTTTTTTGTTCTAGTTCTCAACCGTACATTTCGTGAATATCGTCGCGGTTGAATTGGATGCCTTGTTGATGCTGATCCAAAGTCCATTCTCGATAATGCAAATTGACCTCGCCATAGGTCAAAAGATGGCGGATTTGACGGCTGACCCACAGGGCGAAACCGGGACTGCACCACTGGGCGAATTGGATAGCAATGTCAGGATGTGCGAACGTTCCACCACCTCGCCCTTCTTTCGTCCTGATAGGTGGAACTCCGTCATAGCTAGGGTCTTGGCTAAACTCCCTCATAAGTGAGGTAGTTTCTTTCAGTCGCATCCAGTTATCGACACGCTTGCCGAATGGCTTTGCAATGTCGTTTAAATTGCAATAAGCGCCCGACCGATAGAATTCAACGCTGCCTAATTGATGAAACGCGATCGCATGTCGATCTTTGCCTGATAAACTTGTCATAGCCATTTTGTTTCTCCAAGAAGAAATAGAGTGGTCAGGACTGACGGCTTGGTCAAAAAGCCGTCAGTCTGTCCAAACATTCTACCAGCGATCGCCCAAAATTCGGCAATACCACTGTTGCTTCAGATATCATGGGGGTGTTGAATCGAGCACCCGTTATGCCTTATATCAGCGCGATCGCGTCCCCGTTTGCTAGTTTAAAACTGCGTCCTGTTGAGAATGCCCATCTAAAAGAAGGGGAGCTTATCAAAGTCCCCAAGGGGCAAAAGCTGGCTGTAACTTTTCCCTACAGTGATTCCGATAAGCCATTGCAAGCCGTTCGATTAGTTGGCGCTGCCTCTAATCTAGGATTGAAGGCGGGCGATGTTTTGTATGCCTTCACCAAGGAATGGCACGTCAATGATGCGCCCTGGTCACTAGTGAAGCCCAAAAGCAAATCCAGTAACCCTGTCTCCGCATTATCGAAATGGTTGGGGCTGGGCAAGAAGGAATACAAGCCTGTCATGCAGCGCGGGGATTATCATCTAGTTGTAGTTGACGATGAGTCTTTGCCCACATCAACAATGGAGTGTTTTGACCATAATGGCGATCGCCTTTGGACGCGCAAATGTCTTGCCCGTGGACAGGTCGCAGACTACGGGCTTTATAGTGGTGATACTCCAGTCGGGCTGTACTATCTAGGGGAACTATGGGAAGCTGCTAGTGATGATGTGGCGACATGCAAACCCTACGGCATCCATTGCTTCGATATGGTTTCCGTCGTTGATGGCGAGGACGCAGTGGGTCGCGCGGGGATTTGTCTCCATGGTGGCGGCTCTGCCCTTGGGTATCCTGGTTGCATTGAAGAGTATCAAGAACTTGTTCCAACTTTTGGGTGCGTCAGAATGCATACTATCGATCTGCGTGAGACTATTTATCCTATCTGGAAAGAATGCGATCGCAATGGCAAAAAAGTCTGGATGTCCGTCTATCAGCTTACTTGAGGCTGCCCCATGAATATGAAAACATCACAGCGCGGTATCAACCTAATCAAAGAGTTTGAAGGGTGCGAACTTGAATCCTATCTATGTTCCGCCAATGTTCCGACCATTGGGTACGGGCACACTGCATCGGTTAAGGTTGGCGATCGCATCACTCAAGACAAGGCGGAACAACTACTGCGGGAAGACTTAGCTGAGTTCGAGGCTGCCGTCAATGGCATGGTGGAAGTCCCCATCACACAATGCCAATTTGATGCCCTTGTCGCGTTCGCCTTCAATGTTGGCATCAGTGGCCTTGGGTCTTCCACTGCACTCAATCGACTGAACCAAGGCAAACATGCGGCGGCGGCGGATGCCCTACTGTGGTGGAACAAGGTCGATGGCGTTGTGGTCGATGGCTTAACGCGGCGGCGGCAGGCAGAACGACGGTTGTTTTACGGGCAGGCTTTTCTGGGTCAGTGACAATCTCGGGGCATACACAGAGGGACACCCAGCGATCGCTTGGTAGATGCGATCGCTGGGTGTTTTCTTGTTGTTTAGCATTTTCTTTCCCGCGAGTTACTCAGCAACTTTTCTGTTGAATCAAAAAAGTTTTTAACGATGGCGATCGCTTTAGCAAGTTCGGCTACAACGCCTTGAACTTCCTCGCCATCCAAAACAGCTAGACACTCTATCGATCTGTTTTCTTGGTGGTAGAACCACAGATCCAGTTCGTGACACTTGCCCGCCACTTCATCTGCCACTCTCCATTCAAAAGCGACTATTGAGCTAGTAACATCTGAAAAGTGCGGGAAGTTTGGTAACTCCGTCTCTTTAGAGCGGATTGGAAAAACGACACGAGCGGTTTTAACCGCCTACCTTTTATGGTGCGGGTCGTTAATGTATCGCTCTATTGTATCGGCTGGAACGTTGCCAGCAGTAGAAAAGAAATAGCTATTAGTCCACAGTGAAGGCAATCGGGTTAAATGCGGAAACTCCTTCCTAAGCAAATACGCAGATCTGCCCTTAAACGCTTTGACAACTTGATTGATAGCATCTGTTGGGTGAATTTCAACAAAAAGATGCAAGTGGTCAGGCGCAATCTCTAAAGCTCGAATGTTCCAATTTCGTTCCTTTGCAATCTCGCCACAAATTTGAAACAACCTATCTCTGACCTCACCAATTAGCACGGGCTTACGTCGTTTTGGAATCCAAACCAAGTGAACCACACAAAGCCCTACAGAATGATTGTAATGTCGATACTCGTAAGAATTTTTTCTCATTCAGTTTGTCGTTCTTTCAGAATAATCTACAAATCTATTGTATAATACTAAGAGAGAACAACAGAGGAGGTGGTTGAATTGTTTGGCTGTCAGCAAGACCTAATTAAGGCAGACAAAGATACTCTGGCAATTATTGAGTATCTTTGTCACGAATCGAATGACTTGTTTAATTGTGCGGTCTACTATGGTCGTCAAATTTGGTTTAAGACGGGCAGAGTCGTTACGGGGTATGACTTGGCGGTTGAGATGAAAACTAATCGTCATTTCAACGCTGGGTATGCCTCTGCAATGCAGCAAACTTGTCTGAATGTTGGTGAAGCGTTTCAATCCTTTAAGAAGCTTCGCAGCCAAGTCTTAAAAGGAAAACTAGAACAATTTCCTAGAGTGCCGGGATACCGCAAGCCTAACGGATTGTTCACTGTCACTTATCCTAAGAAATGGTTGAAGCTCAAAGATGGATCAATCCGTTTCCCGTTGGGCAATCAAGTTAAAGCTTGGTTTGGAATCACTGACTTTTATTTGCCAATGCCAGTCAATTTAAGATGGGAAGATATCAAGGAGATTCGCATTCTTCCCCGCAATGGTGCGTTCTATGCTGAGTTTGTCTATCTAGTGAAGACACAGGCGCAATCTTTAGATCCGAGCAAAGCTCTAGGAATTGACCCCGGTTTGAATAACTGGTTGACCTGCGTGAGTAACGTAGGCACGGGCTTCATTGTTGACGGCAAGGAATTGAAGGCTTTGAATCAGTGGTACAACAAGCAACTGTCAACGATGAAGGACGGAAAGCCTCAAGGATTCTGGTCTAGAACCTTGGCGCAAATCACTGAGAAGCGGAATCGTCAGATGCGGGACGCAGTGAATAAAGCAGCCAGGATTGTGATTAATCATTGCCTTGAAAATGGCATTGGGTTAATCGTATTCGGGTGGAACAAAGGGCAGAAAAATTTGATTAATCTCGGCGCAAAGACAAATCAAAAATTTGTGTCTGTGCCGACTGCCAGATTGAAGAAACGGATTGAACAACTGTGTGAGCAATACGGGATTCAGTTTGAGGAAACAGAGGAATCTTATACCTCAAAAGCAAGTTTTCTTGATAATGACGAGCTACCCAAATTCGGCGAAAAACCTGAACAGTGGCAGTCCAGTGGGAAGCGTGTAAAACGAGGTTTGTTCCGCACAGCAACGTTCGGCTATGTTAATGCAGATTGCAACGGAGCCGCGAATATTCTTCGCAAAGTAAAGGGAAAGTTCAAATTAGATTTGAGCGGACTTATTAGAGGTGTCTTGACAGCACCCAAGAGAATCAGGCTATGGTCTGAGGATCGGCAAGAATCCCCGTCTCTTTAGAGCGGGGAGTGTCAAAAACGGCTGGCATTGTCACTTCCTGGCTGGCAAGTTCAGTCAGGAAGGCTGAGATTTTGTCCAACATTCCCTCGCTGACACCTGCTTTCATCCCAATCTCTAGTAGGTCGAACGGGTCAGAGGCAGCAGCAAAACCCTCGGCAAACTCTGGGCAGTGCTGCTCATCCCATCGGTAACGACTACACCTCCAGCAAAACACCTGGCGATCGCCTCTCAACGCCCTACTGTTAGCCATTGTAGATTCTTGCATGTATGGCAGTTGCTGTATTCCCATGGCAACTTGACAGCCCAATGGATCATAAGTCATGCTTGTTCACCTCAAAAAAATACATCAATCGATCGCCACACCACGCACCGTCTTTGGTTTTGGTCTACTTGCGACACCTGCCGCAGCCCTCACCTGATCCATGCGATCGCGCTTTGCCCGTTTGCCGATTAGCGATCGCTCTGCCCAGGATAGTATCACGCAATCGCTCAAGGTTGCCGCAACTTCGCCCAAGAAAGTATTGCCATTGGCAAAGATGGCGACCAATCCCTTCGCCTTATCCCGCTTGCGTTGGCGCTTGGTAATTGTTTCGCCTGTCTCGGTAGTGCCGACGAGACTAGTGGTGCAGTCCATTTTTCAGTCCTCTTTTAACTACAACAATCTTTTCGTTGCCATCTTGATAAAGCGTCCCCACCCCCGTATCGAGAACATAGGAAATGAATCGATGTATCTCTGTATCGACAGAGCCAAAGCCACAAATCCCCGCAATAGAGCGAAATGAGAACCTGGTCTGATACTTAGCCCGTCCCAACAATACTTTCTCCCAGTCCTTAAACTTCAAACTACTACTGCGATCGCCACAGCAAACAGTATAGGAACTAGTCGATGGCAACCCATTTGACACACCATCAATCAACATGCCATGGGCGATCGCTGCCTTGATGTATGCATCAACTACAATGCGATTGCCGCAGTCATGAATCTCACGGACAATTTTGCCAATCATTGTAGTGGTCAGGGTTTTGCCGCGTCGTTTTTTCAGTTCAGTGAAGAAATTCTCGGTATTTAATTCCTGGAATGGGGGGATATCACCCGATCGCAGCCAATAAACAACCCGCACATTGCCAGTGAAAGACCACTGATGGACTAGTTCCGGCTCGTTCTTGCAAGCCCTGAACAATCGTGTCGCGTCAAAGTACTGATACTCTATTGAGTTCTCTTTTAGCAACCCTATGATTGATGAGCAATCATAGGCGATTCCAGGCTGCATCAGTGGATACATCTGACGCAAGACCGCTCGAAGTCCTTCGAGTTCCTCTGCTCTTCTTGCCTTCTCTTTGTTTGATCGTGCCATGCTGTTTAACCTGCTTTAGTTGAATCGAAACTTTTCTGGGGGCAGGGGCAAATACTATTCACTCCGATACTTTGATTGGGTTGTCCCCATTCAGCCACTCCCACTCATAGTCTGACCAATCCTCAGACACTTCCGCTGCCCGCTTTAAAGCTATTTTCGACAATTCATCCAAGCTCATTGTCGCTGGATCAACATCAATTTCAACAGTCTTTGTAGCCGTTACTGTTATGCGGATCATGCTGTTGTTCCTCCTCGTTTACTTACAAATTTGCGATCGCGGCAACTGAATCGATATCGACCGTTTGCACAATATCAGCGGTCGCCGCTATTGCAGCAACACTGAAAACATCGAAGTACTGCCTGCGATGGCGCAGGGGCTTGCGATCGCCATTCGCAATGCGTCCCCAGAAAAATGAATCAGCAGTCGCCATATTGAACTCGCGGCTGATTGATTGCAAGTCCCCCACAAACTCATCGCCAACGGATTCCACGAGCTTTGCTCTGACATTCTCATCGTCGCAATTGAGTAAGAACGAGAAGATTAGCTGGGCAATGGCGATCGCCCTAGCATTTGTTTGTTCGGGGCGGCGGAACATGTCTACCTGATAGGGGACATCAAACACCCAGCCGTCGCATCCATGGACGATTAGGCAGAAGGTTGGGATTTGTTGGAAGCCGTTGGACTTTTGGGCAGATTTTAGATTGAGTGGTGGTTTTCGCATGTTTGAAGGGAAGGGCGATCAGTGGCGATCGCCCGCTAGTTAGTTAGTTAGTTAGTTAGCAATCGGCAAAATCATCAGAAACAACAGGCAAAATTTCAACCTGTCCTTTGATGCCATAAGGATCTGCCATTGCTTTAGCCAATGTTTCATCATGAAGAATCTCAAACGCTTGCGCTTGTAACGATTCGGGCAACACTTTGGCTGTGCCCTGTAGCTGAAACATAATCCCTAGCGATGACACTTTTTTGTCTTGCGATGATGTAAACTTTGTTGGCACTGCCACTAGTTCAACTGCAACGAGATGTGACAACCAACCTTTAGACACTTTGTAATGTTTGCGCAGTCCAGCATTTAAAGACGCAATAGTACCATCCCCAACCACTGATTTATTGTTGCCCAACAATGCTGTTTTGGATGACTTTAGATTCAACGTAAACACTTGCGGACTGCCGTTGACATCCATCACAAACGAGTCTTGAGACTGCATCAACAGAACAAATAATTTAGCTGTAGTGACACGACCTGTCCCTGCCAATTTCATACCTTTTTGCAAATGACTCACTTGCCCTGAATCTTTATCCACAACATGTAGTTTGGGCATTCCCAAGATTACAATCTGAGTTTGCGGCAAACAAAAGAACAAAACTTGCTCCTCGCCAAACGTTACACCCTTAGTCTCGCATTGCAACGCTTGCTGTGAGCTTTCATGCAGGGCTTGAAAGATTTCTTCAGTCATGCCAATCGAAATCTTTTCATTGAGATTTCGAGGCTGATAATCAGAAGCTTGCAACGCTGGATAACTTTGCCGATCTTGCTCTTGCTCAACAAGATACGCTGTGTTAATCACGGGCTGTGTCGCAGTTGAATTAGTCATGGTGAGATTTCCTCGTTGTTTATTGATTACTCCAAAACTTCCCGGAAGGGAATGCGATCGCAAGTCCCCGCCACTTGCCAGCCGCTTTTACGGGCGATCGCTATTATCAGACTCGATACTGCGATCGCCCAGTTGTGAGCAACCAAAGCAGTTAAAATTCGTCCGCTGGTTGCCATGGCGTATCAAAGCTCCAGCCTGTGCAACCCAGATTCCCCGCGATCGGGTCGATGGCGATCGCATTGATGGCTGAATCCACCGTTGCACCCGCAATAATGAAGAAATTGAACGACGCGCCAGTCAAAAGAAACACCGCGCGACACCGCCATTCAATCCCAGTCTCGTCATGGGCAACCACCACCCAACCCGCAAATGGACTATAGCTATAACCGATAGCTACTTCCTCTCGCCCAATATATTCAGTTAGCTCTTGCGTCAGTGACATCATGCCGTCACCGCCTGCAACCGAGACAACTCATCAAAGCGATTCTGCGCGATCGCCCGATACTGCGAGTCCATCCCACGCACACATGGCGACTTACGTCCCATGGTGTACGCTAACTCAGCCGCCGCGATCGCACGGGCAACCTGATTACTGTGCCATGTGTCCGCCGTGACTGCGACCTCCGGCAATACCCCAAAATATCCTGTCCGCATACCCGCTACCTCGTTCTCGTTTCGTGTACACACAAATTATGCCACGATTTGTACAAAAACAAAAGTAGGTTTTGTAGGATGGTTTGGACTAGAAGTAAATACTTCTGCTACAGTTTTGAGTTGCAAGTTTAGGAGCGATCGCAATGACCAAAGGTAAAATCAAAGTAGGCGGGGCGACACCGAGGAACTACAAATTATCGAACAGTGCGATCGCAATTCTGCCAATCGTTGGGGGCGGCAACGCCACCGAGGGGATCGAGCGGTTGACGCTGGCATATCCGTGGCTACTCGAAGCCCATGCGGAATTGGCGGGCGGAACCAAACGGCAAAGGGCGATCGCCGATAGGATTGCGATCGCCCTTTGCTTGGAGTTGGATTCGGACTAGGAGTAATCAGACGGCAAATATCCTTGCAGATCGCGCCATTCTTGATAGTCGGCGGCACGACCGTCTCGTGCAATGAGACGGTCAAAGTTTGTGGTGCGGCAGCCGCGTATCTTCAGGTATTTTCTGATTATCCTGTCGATTTCTTGGCGGGCACTTGCCAGAAACGCATTCAAGTCTGACTTGTTGCGGGCAATCTCATGGTCGTATTCTTCCTGCGTAATCATCGTATGAAGACGCAGTTCCCGAAGCGACTGAACATTCCTGCTGAAAGAGCCGTGGACATAAAATTTTTGATCTTCTATTTCCTTTAGGCGCTGCCAAACAATCTCAGTTGTTTCAGCGTCATCTGCCCGCTCCTCCTGCGCTTTCACCCAATTGGGGTCAGCCGCAAGTTTTGCCGCTTTTGCCGCCCGCTTCGCTTCTCGTTGCGCCTCGTACAATTCCTTTTTTGACTTGCCTAATATCAAGTCGGCAACCACTCGCAACCCTACAAAGCGACTGCGGTAGCCCTTAATAACAACTGCAAAAATTCTGCGCCATGGCATCCAAACGACGCTGGCAATTTCTAATTCATTCGGGTCACGCCCAAAAATTGCGCCGAGGTGCGCCTTAATTCTTTGCTTCCAGTCTTGCTTAATCGCAAAACCATGACCGCCCGTGCCGCCGTTGCAATCCTGGAAACCACCTCTGTCCCAACTGACCATGACCGCCAACCCCTAATCCACTCAAGTCTCGAATTTATATTAACACAAAAATCGCCGAAAGCAACTTCCTTGTATTCGCTCATTGAGTTTCAGGCGATCGCCCTCCCCCGCTCATCCCCCAGACCGCGACAGTAGGGCTGCCTTTGGGGCGATCGCGTCAAATCTGCCATCCTAGAACCGCTGGTTTGTATTCCCTGTAAGGGTTTCAGACGATTAGCAAGTCACAAAACAGGCGATCGCCTCAAGACCACCCCGTTTTTGCCACCATGCCGAGCGCTGGCTTGTATTCGCTCACTGGCTTTCAGCCATTTTCAGCCCATTCAATTCACAGCAATGCGGAATCACTCCGAGTTGTGACAAGAGGATCGCTAGTTTGTATTCCCCTACTGGTTTTCAGACTTATAGCCTACTTTGAGCGATTGCACCACTTGAAACGGCTAGAACTCAGTAGGGGAATACAAACTAGCGTTTTTTTGTGGGCATTGTTTTTGGGTGTACTGGCTGGTAGGGGTAAGGAGCGAACGCAAAGATGTAGGGGCGATCGCCTGAAAACCTTACAGGGAATACAAACCAGCGATTCTGAG
>JBOFTL010000515.1:0-4136 GCA_051652045.1 Microcoleus sp.
TATAAAACGATGGATCTCTCCTTTATGGAGAGCGTTATCTGGGCGTTTAAACAACTTTGGGACAAAGGATTAATTTACGAAAGTTACAGAGTTGTACCTTATTCTTGGGCTGCTGAATCTACTCTCTCCAATTTCGAGACTCGTTTAGATAACTCATACCGCCAAAGACAAGATCCAGCAATTACAGTGTCTTTTGCATTGCTCCCAAAACTCGGAGATGAGTTACCTATTAAATTACTAGCATGGACGACAACACCTTGGACGCTCCCATCAAATTTAGCCTTAGCAGTTGGGAAAAAAATTGAATATGCTGTCATGGAAAAAGATGGTACCCGATATATTTTGGGTGCAGCAGCATTGCCTAAATACGAGAAAGAATTAGAAAATGCTCGCAGAGTAGGTGCGATCGCGGGAGAGGAATTAGTCGGGAGAACTTATCAGCCTCTTTTTCCCTTTTTCCAAGATACAGCTAATGCTTTTCAAGTGCTAGCTGCTGATTTTGTTAACACTGAGGAAGGAACTGGTATCGTTCATTTAGCTCCCGGTTTTGGTGAAGATGATTGGGTAGTTTGTCAAGAAAATGAGATTCCAGTTATCTGTCCGGTGGATAACTCCGGGCGTTTTACACCAGAAGTTCCCCTCTATCAAGGCAAGTTAGTTTTTGATGCTAATAAAGAAATTATTCGCGACCTCAAACAGTCGGGAAAACTGCTCAAAAATGAAAGTTATCTCCATAACTATCCCCATTGTTGGCGAACAGATGAACCGCTGATTTATAAAGCAGTTAGTTCTTGGTACGTGCGCGTTACAGCATTTCGCGATCGCATGGTAGAATTAAACAAAGAAATCAACTGGATGCCAACACATATCAGAGACGGTTTGTTCGGTAATTGGTTAGAAGGAGCGAGAGATTGGTCGATCAGTCGCAATCGTTTTTGGGGTGCACCAATTCCTGTTTGGAAAAGTGACGATCCTAACTACCCGCGCCTCGATGTTTATGGTAGTTTAGATGAAATAGAGCGCGACTTTGGAGTTAGACCGCAAGATTTACACCGTCCATTTATCGATCGGCTAGTACGTCCCAATCCAGACGATCCTACTGGCAAAAGTATGATGAGGCGCGTTGAAGATGTATTTGATTGTTGGTTTGAATCTGGTTCGATGCCCTTCGCTCAAGTACACTATCCTTTTGAGAATCAAGAATGGTTTGAAAATCACTTTCCCGGTGATTTTATTGTTGAATACATCGCTCAAACTCGCGGCTGGTTTTATACGTTAATGGTTTTGGGAACAGCTTTGTTTGACAAACCACCATTTCGTAACTGTTTGTGTCACGGAGTCGTGCTTGATGAAAACGGACAGAAGCTGTCAAAAAGACTGCGGAATTATCCAGATCCCGAAGCCGTTTTTCAAACCTACGGTGCGGATGCTTTACGCTGGTTTTTAGTATCATCACCCATCCTGCGGGGCGGAGATTTGCAAATCGATCGCGAAGGAAAAGGTATTGCTGAGATCGTCCGTCGCGTTATTAATCCGATTTGGAGTGCTTATTACTTTTTCTGTTTGTATGCCAATACTGATGGTATTAAGGCAGAGTTGCGAACTGATGCTACCGGAGTTTTAGATCGCTATATTATAGCAAAAACGCGCAACTTAGTTGTCGAAATAACGCAAAAAATGGATGCTTACGATATTCCAGGAGCTTGCGCTATTATTACCAATTACATCGATGTGCTGAATAATTGGTACATCCGTCGCAGTCGCGATCGTTTTTGGAAACACGAGCGCGATCGAGATAAACAGGATGCCTATAACACTCTTTTTACAGTGTTACATATCCTGTGTCGTGTTATCAGTCCTTTAATGCCCTTAATTAGCGAAGAAATATACAAAGGGCTAACAGGTGAAGAAAGCGTACACCTGTCCAACTGGCCCGATCCAGATTTCTTGCCTGCTAATGTCGATTTAGTAGAAGAAATGGATCTCGTGCGTGACATTTGCTCGACTGCTTTGTCAATTCGTGAAACATACAATCTGCGAATTCGCCTCCCATTAACTTCTCTAATTTTTGCCAAAGCAGGAATCAAAAAAGAAATGCTGCTGCAATATGTACCTCTGATTCGGGATGAGGTAAATGTTAAAGGAGTTCAGTTTGAAGCCGATACAGACAAGTTTGGCAAGTTTGAACTTAAAGTAAAAGGTTCTACGGGAGTTAGACTCAAAGCAGATATGCCAAGGGTAATGGCTGCTGCTCGAAATGGAGACTGGAAGCTTTTATCAGATAATAGGGTAGAAGTAGCAGGTAACATTTTAGAAGTCGAAGAGTTTGCTATGCAGTTAAAAGCCCGTGAAGGAATCACTGGTAAGTTGCTGAACTCTCATGATGGAGTGGCGATCCTTGATGTCAAATTAACGCCAGAACTGGAACAGGAAGGAATTGCTCGCGACTTAGTGAGATTAATCCAAATGACTCGCAAAGAAGCTGGTTTGAATGTATCAGATAGAATTCAACTTTTCCTGAATTTACCCGCAGCATTAGTTAGTGCAGTTGAAGCACACAAACAATATATTTGTGATGAAACCCTAGCTGAAATTCTGCGGATTGTCGGTTCAGAAGCAGAGATGGAAGCTATGTATGTATCCTCACATCAGATTCAAGGTGAAGGAGTGACAATTGCAGTGATGAAGAATCAAAATAGTTAAATGCCCGGGTGGAGGATCGACTTCTACTTAGGATCGTGGATTAAATAACTTCCGTAGGTTGGGTTGCCCTTCGACTTCGCTCAGGAACCAGCATGAACCCTCCGCTTCGCTTCGCCCAAGGTTCGAGCGTGGTGTTGGGTTTCGTTCCTGGTCCCAACCTACAAAAAATGCAAGTTATTTAATTCTCATTCCTTACATAGGAGAATCAGAAATAGCCATGACATTCATTAACCCCAAAATTGAGTTTTGCTTCAAAAGAATTTTCGGCTCAAAAGAAAGTAAACCAATTTTAATCAGCTTTCTCAATGCCACGGTCTATGGTGGCAATCCCACCATTGCCGACTTAGAAATTATCGATCCCTATTCACCATCAAGAGTCCCGTCTCTTAAAGAGTCTTATCTGGATGTAAAAGCCCAACTTGAATCCGGAGTCACTGTAATTATCGAGATGCAGGTACTCAACGTGCAATCTTTTGCAAAACGAGTAGTTTACAATGCTGCGAAAACTTACTCAACTCAACTGAGTCGCGGAGAAGGTTACTTTAAGTTAAAACCTGTAATTGCTTTGACAATTACTGATTTTGAAATGTTTGATAACGATCGAGAAGTTATTTCTCACTTTGTTTTTCAGGAAAAAAAGCGTTTATCTGATTGTGTCGATCGAACGATCGAATTGATTTTTATCGAACTGCCAAAATTTAACAAAGAATTGGAGGAGTTAGAAACTTTGACAGACAAGTGGATCTATTTTATGAAAAATACTCCCAGTTTGGACGCAGTACCGCAAACAATGGAAGCAGTTTCGGAAATTAAACAAGCTTTTAATATTGCTAATGAAGGTAACTTTAGTCGAAAGGAGTTGGCAGATTTGGACGATCGCGAAATGTATGTGTTGGAGCAGCAGAACTTCTACCTCCAAAGAATTGAAGAAGAACGCGCAATTTGTAGAGAAATCGGTAGAAAAGAAAAAATTGCGCAATTTAGGGAGCTAGGAATGCGAGAAAAAGCTCTAGAAATTGCGAGGCAACTTCTGAATGTAATGGACGATCTCACCATCAGTCAAATTACTGGTTTAAGCCTTGAAGATATCCAAAATTTGCGACAGGAATGAAGGAAAAAATTTAAGGACGATCGCATAATTACACCTCTTATTCTTGCGAGCGCGATCGATCGAATATCGCGAATGCTAAAATCTTTATTTTCGTGCTAAAAACGATGTCGAAGTGGAATATTTGCTAAACTATTCCCTAAAGATGAGTCAGCCATCAGTCTAAAGGAAGATTTTACTCAAGGCTAAATTTCTTATGATGCTGTACAAGTCGGTCCGAACAGTTATAATTTGTTGATTCAAACCGCGATCGACCGATCGACCTTATATCAAAAAAATCATCTCATGGCACGAGTCACTCCCACTCAAACTACATCTCAATACG
>JBOFTL010000516.1:0-3627 GCA_051652045.1 Microcoleus sp.
GTATAAAACGCCGTAACGGGAATCTTTCTGTAGTCGGAACTATGGATAACAGTACCGTGAAGGAAATTTTGTATACCCTTCATCGGGCTGCAAAGATGCCCACGTCATAGCGTACTCGCTTGACGTGGGAGTATGTCACCAGGTAATATTGCTAATCTTGGTTGGCTGGAACTGTTACCGATTCGCTTTATAACATTTGAAGAAGTTGCATTATCAGTTACCAGTGATGACAGAGTAGTTTGGCGGTTCGCACAGGCAAATCAAATGATATTGCTAACAGCAAATCGAAGTATGAAAGGTAAGAATTCTTTAGAGAGAGTGATGCGTGAAGAAAATACATCAACTTCATTACCCGTTGTCACTATTGGAGATGCCGATCGAGTCCTTACCGATCTTGACTATCGCAATCGTTGTGTCGATCGGCTAATTGAAATTATCTTCGATATTGATGAGTACAGAGGTTCCAGGAGGCTTTTCATTCCCTGAAACTTTCTATTACTTAACTTGGCGTTTTTCTCGATACAAACGAAGGGCGTAAACTCCGGCGACTGTTGACTGCAATTCTTTAATTACTGCTGCCATTTCGATCGGCAATTCTTCAATTTTAGACCAAACAACTGGATGTTCTGGAGGTAACAAAACAGGAGCAGCCAGCGTGGCAAAAGTCAAGTCTGCTGCCGATAATTTATCGCCTGCTAAATACGGTTTGCCACTGGCTAATATGCGATCTACCTTATCAAAAATCTCCCGAATTCCTTGCAGCGAAGCAGCGGCTGATTCTGCTGTAATGTTGTAGACTTGCCGCACTTTGGCGCTAATAAACGGAAAAGTTATTTCAAATCCAACTCGCTCAACCAGAGGCGTTCCCTTGCACCAAGCATTACGCATAGTTTCGCGATCGCCCGATCGATAAAAATATCCCCAAGTTCTAACATCCACTCCCAGTCTAGCATCAAATAACTCTTCTAGTTCTGCAACTTCTCGGCGCAATTCTGGTGTCTCTGGATACAAGCGAAAACCTGATGAACTACTTCTGGTATCGAGGTAATGCAAAATCTCTGTGGAATCGGTAAAATTGCCAGATTTGGTAACTAGAACTGGAACGCTGCTACCGCCGTATTTACGAGTAGCACTGCGGTGAAAAGCCGGTACGTGTTTTTCTTCAATGTATGGAATTTGCAGCAAGTCAAGGGCCCAACGAACTTTTTCGCAGTAGTGGCTGATAGGAATAGTGATGAGGCGGATAACTTCAGGATTGGCAGATGTTGAGTGAGTCATTCGATTTTAGATTTTAGATTTTGGATTTTGGATTTACCGACAGATAAATTCGGGGGCTTGAGGATGCTTCGATTTTGGATTTTGGATTTTGGATTGATTGCAGTGATGCGATCGATCGAAACAAGATTTACAGCTAAAAAACATCAGCCATTGTTTGCAAAATATGCTTGGGAAAACTCAGCGGGTATGGGAACTGGTTTGCGAGTTGAAAGTTCGATAAAACAACCAGATTGTTGGGCGATCGCGACCACTTTCCCAGCTACAATTATTTCAGCATCCATCATCCACTTGAGAGATTTCATTTTACTCATCCAAATTTTACCAGTTGGTTTGTCGAAAATATTAATTGGCTGCTTGTATTCAATTGCTGTTTTCATCAGCATCGGAGCCACACCGTTTTCCAGCATTTTCTGTACAGGAAAATAAGCAGCAGCAAGTGCGATTCGCAAGTCTTCCAACCAGCGGATATAAACAATATTGCTGACGATTCCCGCAAAGTCGATATCGTAAGTTTGTACGGGAAAGCTTAATTCTATTTCCAAATCTCTTTTCTGTTCGCTTGACGCTTGCATTTTAGGTACTCCCAGTTGATTGTTGAAATTAAAAACAGCGCGATACATAAGGCGCACACTGCGCACCTGACATGATTTAATTGCACGGTAAGTCCTAATTTAAAAGCTGGTTTTTGCGCCATTCTTTAAGGATTAAGCCCGACCAGAATATAAAACCTAGCAGCATCCATCCCGTCAATTCTTCAAACCAAATAAAAATGTGCATTTTTACTGAAAAATCTGACAAAGAACCAAAAAAGTAATGGGCAATTCCCCCAACGCTAGTGACGGCCCAGATGCACAAAAACAGATATGCAGCCTTGTAATTTCCTTTGGCATATTGAATGTAACCAACTACAGCAAATGGTGCCAATATCAGCCAAGCCATCCAGACTTGATGGGGGTGCATCCATACAGGTGCGGGGTATTTGGCAAAAAAGATGAAGTTGTCGGTGTAGTGAAGGATGGTAGCAACTAGATTCAGGGTTAACCCAATTAGCAGCCAAGTTTGACGCTGTTTTTTTTCAATGTTCATTTTTGTTGTCTCCTATTATGTCAAATTCTGATTCTATCTCCCTGTTATTTAAAAATTCTCGTCCTTTTTCTTCTCCGTGGCGATACAGTGATATTAATCCTTCTGCCGTTGCGCTTGTGAAATCAACGCCCAATTCTTTGGGGTCTATATCTGGCAAAATAGTATGGATAGGCGCATTTTTCCAAACAGTAGGAAGTGGTTCTATTTGACACATATCTCGATAGATTAAACCCGGTTCGTTAGCAAGTGCAATTACTTCGCCATACCCAGAATCAACCATTTCTATTGCTGGACACAGGCAGGTATAGGAAGCATCAATATAAGGTCGATCGGCAATCCAAGCTGGAATATCCCAAGCATGGAGCATTCGTGTTGAAGCATAGGCAACTTCTTTAAAGTTACTAATATTTAGGCGAAACTGGCTGCTATGACTAGCACTAGCAAATAAAGCTAGACGCAAATTTTCACTTACCCAGCTATTGTCTTTTTTGGCAGCAGATACCAGCAGTTTTCGTCCTAGTCGCTTGGCTTGCATACTTTGAGTTTCTTCCGTCGCTTTTGCTGTAACTACAGCACTGGTAGCAATAAACAGTTCAGGTGATTCTGTTTGGAATAGTTGTTCGCAAATTACAGGAGCAAAATTAGCAATGCTCTGGAGAACTATTTGACTCATGCCGATGTTATCCTGTTTGAGTAATTGCGCTAATTTTTGCCAGTAGCTTGCCCCAACATCATTTGCTCTGCCAATAGCTGCCATACTACAGGGAATAACAGATGAAGATGCAGCCGCGTAAGCATTTGCTCGGAGTCCAGCTACTTCAAATGCACTCAATACACCGTGTATGAATGCTCCTTTAAATCCGCCTGAAGAACAGGCTATTGCTAAAGATTTATTCACCGATTTCAGCATAATTTTCTCCTAGATTTCCTTGATGGTCAATTGCGAAATCTCACTTTTAAGACCGAACAGTCTGTTCGTCATCAAAAAAAATTATCAAAAATCAGGGATTTTTAACGCCCGCTTTCAGGGAGGAATGTTTTTAAGGTGGGCTGTAAATCCTTATCGTGACATACTCCCACGTCAAGCGAGTACGCTATGACGTGGGCATCTTTGCAGCCCGATAAAGGGTATGCAAAATTTCCTTCGTGATACTGTTATCTATAGTTCCGACTACAGAAAGATTCCCACTACGGCGTTTTATACTTGGGAAAATGTCCAACCCAAGTCTCTTTAGATTAATCGCGGCGTTAAGATCGCGATCG
>JBOFTL010000517.1:0-3197 GCA_051652045.1 Microcoleus sp.
CGATCGCGCGCCTAGTCAGCAACTCAATATCCTGTTTTGCTAGCTTAGCAAACCTTAAAATATACAGCGGTTTTCAATAACATGAGCTACAGTCAGGAATATGAGTTACAGTCGGGCATAGAGCATAGGGCATAGGGGATAAGCCCTCGGATTAGCCCGCACATCTCACTTTCTGGCAAAAAGCTGTAATCGACTCCACCATCTTATGTCTGACTTAGCTAATCCCGAATTCGATGCCTCACAAACTCATCTCAGTTTAGCAGAAATTCTGTCAGAATTTACCAGTTTGAAACATGAACTGGAAAAAGTAAAGCAAGAAAAAGCTGACTTAGAAATTCTCGTAGACGCAATTACAGAACACGGCGATTTTCTGGAAAAAGAACTGGAAAAAGAGGCTAAAAATGCTAAGCAAGAGAGTGCGGAACGCTTGCGATTGATTGCCGAGGTAAATCCGGTAGCTGCGATCGTTTCACGATTGGCAGACGATAAATTCTTATTTGCTAATGCTGCTGCAATTTCTTTGTTTGGTTTGTCTGTAGATAGACAGTTAGAATACTCGTCGCCGGACTTTTATGCCGAGCCAACAGATCGCGAAAAATTGTTGAAGATTTATCTGAAAAATGGCTCGCTGCGCAACTACGAAATCCGCTTGAAAAAGGCAGA
This sequence comes from Microcoleus sp., assembly GCA_051652045.1. GTDB lineage: Bacteria > Cyanobacteriota > Cyanobacteriia > Cyanobacteriales > Microcoleaceae > Microcoleus. Next base: position 664 of record JBOFTL010000517.1, read on the forward strand.
CGGGACGTTATTTTGGGGTACGATATCGATGCAGGAGTTTTCCCTCAATGGGGAAACAGTGCTGCTGAACGCAATTCTAGATATTACCAAACGCAAACAAGCTGAAGTCGATCGCATTCGCTTTACCCAGGAACTTAAAGAAAAAAACGCCCAATTGCAGCGTCTGAGTGCTAATAAAGACGAATTTATTATTGATGTATCTCAGGAATTTTGCACTCCTCTCGACAGCATAGTTTGCACGATCGAGTCCCTGTTATCCGGTGAAGCTGGGAAACTATCTCGATCGCAAAAACAACAGTTGTTAACTGTTGCCCAAAACGGACATCAACTGCTCAATTTAGTTAGCAATATCCGCGACTTATCCCAAATCGATCGCGGAGACATCCAACTGCAACTGCAACCCGTGAATTTACGATCGATCGCCGATGTAGTGTTGCGTGCCAGCCAAGCTCTAGCAGGTACAAAAAAATTGCAGTTTGTTAATTCTATTCCTGCTAATTTACCTGCGATCTCTGCCGACGAGCGACGATTGCAACAGATCCTACAAAACCTAACAGATCGCACGATCGCATTTCCAGAATGCACTGCTGTTGAAATTTCCGCCAGCACAGATGAAGCCGATCGAATTGTAATTACTGTTGCCGACAAAAGTCTCTGGATTTCCGAAGTTGAATTAACAGAGATTTCTGAAGTATTTAAGCAAACAAATCGACTGACATCAGAGCAAGCTGCTATTCAAGATTTAGGCTTGAATATTGCTAGAAAAATGGTGGAATTGCACGACGGTCAAATTTGGTTGGAATCAGAAATAAGTTGCGGTACTTGCTTTAGCTTTACCCTACCCGCAAGCGTAGCGTTTCCGGCAGAAAATAGAGCGATCTCACCTCCTGCAACCTCAAAAATTAGCAAACAGCCCGAAGCACTTCCGAACCCCATAGAAGCTGCAAAAACTACCGCTCCTGGGCAGAAATATCAGAACAAATTGAAACGGGCGATCGGTAAAATTCCACTGCGCGTGATTCTGATAATTCCTTTTGTCGTGCAAGTAGTTGGGGCAGTAAGTTTAGTAGGCTATATATCATTTAGAAACGGGCAAAAAGCAGTTGACAGTCTGGCCAGTCAGTTGAGTACAGAAGTTAGCAACCGAGTTTACGAGCGCGTCAAAAGCTACCTCGAAGTCCCCCAACAAGTCAATCAAATTAACTATTATGCGGTGCAACAGGGCCTGTTAGATTTTCAGAAACTTTCAGAAGCTGAAATTTATTTTTGGCGACAAGTTCAAGCTTTCCCTTCATTAGGCAATGCTGGCTTTGCTAATGCAGAAGGTCAATTTCTCCGCGTCGGTTGGATCGATCGAGAATCAAATTCCGAACCACCACAGACAGTAGAAAAATCAACTCCAGGTAGCGGCGATCTTTACTACTACAACATCGACAATAATGGCAACCGCGTCGAACTTGCTAAAGTAGCGCCTAATTACGATCCGCGCAACCGTCCCTTTTATACGAGTGCCGTCAAGGAAGGCAAGCCAACTTGGAGCGAAGTTTATATCAATTTTGGCTATGACGTATTGCAAATAAAAGCGAGCCGACCATTTTACGATTCCAGTAGTAACCTGTTAGGAGTTCTCGCCTCTGAATTAGGAATTAAACAAATCAGTAATTTTTTGCAAACGCTCAAATTTGGTCGTTCCGGGCAAGTATTTATTGTCGAAAGAACGGGTGATTTAGTAGCAGCTTCGCTTAGCAGTCAAGCCGTGTTGGCAGGATTCAATAAAGATTCCCAACGCATTCAAGCAGCAGACAGCGATAACTTAATTATGCGCTCTAGCATGATTTTTTTGAACGATCGCTTCGGTGACTTAAAAAATATTCAACAAAAATATCAATTTGAATATCAACTAGACGGACAGAAAAAATTTCTCCAAGTTTTTCCCCTAACTGACGAATACGGCTTAAATTGGCTGGTTGTAGTAGTCGTTCCAGAATCTGACTTCATGAAACAAATTCATGACAATAACCGCATCACCGCTCTACTGTGCCTTGCTACTTCGATCGTCACAATTACGATCGGCATCATCACCGCTCGTTGGGTTACAGAGCCGCTCCTCCGGCTGAATTTTGCAGCTAAAGACATTGCACAAGGAGAATGGGACAAAAACTTCGATTTCGATCGCACCGATGAAGTCGGACAATTAGCCAAGTCTTTTAAACACATGGCTCAACAACTAAAACAATCTTTTGAAACCTTAGAAACCCACAAAAATTCCTTTGCCCGTTTCTTTCCTCCCGAATATCTCAAATTCCTCAACAAATCCTACGTAACGCACATTCAATTAGGCGATCACGTCAGTAAAGAAATGACAGTAATGTTTTCTGACATTCGATCGTTCACCACAATTTCTGAGAAGATGACACCTCAAGAAATTTTCAACTTTGTGAACGCTTATTTAAAGAGAGTTTCTCCAGAAATTCACGATAGCAAAGGCATTATTGTCAAATACTTAGGAGACGGTTTGATGGCAATTTTTCCTG
>JBOFTL010000518.1:0-16147 GCA_051652045.1 Microcoleus sp.
ACAGCGGCACAACTGAGAGCAACTTACAATTTGCGATCGCCCGATTCTATTCAAATGGCTACAGCTATCCGTGAGGGTGCTTCGTTTTTCTTGACAAATGATGCGCGGTTGCCTTCTTTGCCTGGGTTAACGGTTTTAGTGTTGGAGAATTTGAGAAGTTGAGGGAGTATTTTTGGATGGCAAGAGAGGGGCGATCGTACTTGGGGAAATAAGGGCGATCGCACTTTAGGAATATAAGAGCGATCGTAGTTCCCTTAAGCCAAAATCAGTATATATTAGAGATAGAGCCAAAAAATACTAGCAAAAAGTCTATGCCTACTTATAATGAGGTACTGACTCAAGTTCAACGCCTCGCCCTAACCGACCAAATCCGACTATTAGATGAATTGAGAAATATCGTCGATCGAGGGGTGGAAGTTGAAGGCGATGATGATGTGATTTCAGCCGAAGAGATAGCCCAAAGCCAATCCGCATGGTCAGATTATTTAGCGGGGCGCGATCGGGGAATATCCTCCCAAGAACTCAAACGGAAGCTATTTGGAGAAAAAAATTGACTGATTATATTCTCCTGAGAGCAGCAGAACGCTATTTATTGCGAATGCAACCGGATGACCAAGTACGAATTATCAAGGCTTTAGATAGTTTAGTAAGTGACGATAGAGGGCTTGACATTAAGCAACTTAAAGGTCGTCCTGAATTAAGGCTGCGAGTGGGTAAATATCGGATACTTTTTGTAGAAGACAGGGAAAATCAAGTATATGTCGTGACGGCGATTAATTCCAGGGGAGATGTTTACAAATAAGGGCGATCGTACTTTGGGAAATCAGGGCGATCGTACTTGGGGAAGATAAGGGCGATCTATATTTAACTATATTATCCTAATCAGAATCATGTTTAGGTAAAATTAATTTGATACCAAAATAATGATAGGCGCTGGCGCGCAGCTTACTAAAATTACCGCATAATTACCCATGACTAATTCTGTTTCAGTCCCAGCCAAACCTCTGATTGTAGGAGTTACTGGAGCATCGGGACTGATTTATACTGTGCGAACATTGAAATATCTATTAGAGGCCGATCGCTCGATCGAATTGGTCGCTTCCAAATCTACTTACATGGTTTGGCAAAGCGAACAGAACACCCGAATGCCGGCAGAACCTTCACTGCAAGAGGAATTCTGGCGGCAACAAGCAGGAGTCCCAACAACAGGGAAACTGCGGTGCCATCCGTGGCAAGATGTGGGTGCTAATATTGCTAGCGGCTCTTTTCGCACCCAAGGCATGATAATTATTCCTTGCAGCATGAGTACGATCGGCAAATTAGCGGCTGGGTTGAGCTCGGATTTGCTCGAAAGAGCTGCAGACGTTCAGCTTAAAGAAGGGCGAAAATTGGTACTCGTCCCTCGGGAAACGCCTTTTAGCTTGATTCACTTGCGGAATTTGACAGCGCTGGCAGAAGCTGGAGTTAGAATTGTACCAGCGATTCCCGCTTGGTATCACAACCCTCAAACTATTGAGGATTTGGTAGACTTCGTGGTGGCTCGCACTCTAGACCAATTGGACATTGATTGCGTTCCTCTCAAACGCTGGAAGGAAGCAATTGATAGTTGAGAGTTGAGAGTTGACAGTTAACAGTTGACAGTTAACAGTTGACAGTTAACAGTTGAGAGTTGACAGTTGATAGTTGACAGTTAATAGTCCATCGTCCATCGTCCATCATTGTCAATTGTTAATCCCTTGCTCGATCGTTGTCAATTGTCAATTGTCCGCTGTCCATTACCAATTACCAATTACCAATTACCAATTACCAATTACCAATTACCGATTACCAATTACCAATATTAATATGCGTTCTATATTTTTGCTAGTAATTGTAGTGGGGTTGACGATTTTTGCCCTGCAAAATATTGAGCCTGCACTGTCGTTAGTATTTTTGGGAGTTCGATCGCCCGCTTTGCCTCTATCAATCTGGGTTTTGTCAAGTATCGCAGCAGGAGTTGTCACCTCTTTGGTGATTTCAAGTTTGTTATCTTTTTCTAATTACCTGTCTCAATCGCGCAGCAGCAGGCGCGTTCCTCCCGAGGCTGTTTCAGAAACCAGGAGAACTCCTTATACGCCTCCTGCACCTCCTAGAAAACAAGAAATTGACCCCGATCGCAATTGGGAAAATCGCGAAACTCAGTCGGCTTCAGGATACCAAACTCAGTACGGCACGCCCGCAGGTTACGATAGCCGGACAGTCTACCAAGAATCGCCACCTGTGAACCCTCCCAACGTCAAGCAGCCGATCGAGCCGATCGAGCATGATGATGAAGATGATTGGGTTTCCGATAGCTCAAAAAAACGCTATCCCTATAGCGATGAGGATTGGGGCGAGGAAAGAGAAAATCCCAGTCGCCCCACCGTAAATGACGCTACAGCGGCAAATCCGAAGGATTATGAAGCCAAACAAGAACCGAAAAGCAAGTCCTGGGCTGGATCTGTATATTCTTTCGGTTATCGAGATCCTAGCAAGTCAGGAGTAGGGCAAACTGAATCAGTTTATGATGCCGAGTATCGGGTGTTAGTTCCTCCAATGGGGGAGGTACCTCAAACTGATAAACAGGAAATACCTAACAGCAATAGCGACGATGATGAGGATTGGGGACTGGATGACGATGATGATGTTTTGGATGGGGATGAACCCAACAGCAAGCAGCAACCAGATCGTTAGCACACTACTAATAGGGCGATCGATCGGGTTTGTAGGGCGGACTGAAGTCTGCACTACGAACTCATCTTACTGCGGACTGAAGTCCGCATTACTAACTCATCTTACTGCGGTCGATCGACTGTTGATGAGCAACATAAGTTTGCAACATAGAAAGATATTTGGAGGGTAGCAGAGTGGATTTTTTGGGGGGAGTAAATCTCTATCTCGTCGGGATGATGGGGGCGGGAAAAACAACGGTGGGGAAAATTTTAGCTGCTGAGTTAAACTACCATTTTTTTGATACTGATGAGGTAGTTACCAGGGCCGCTGGTAAGTCGATCGCGGATATTTTTGCGACTGAAGGAGAGGAGGCGTTTCGGGAAATAGAAACTCAAGTCCTCGGACAACTTGCTGCTTATAAAAATTTGAGCGTGGCTACGGGTGGCGGTATTGTGACGCGATCGGTTAATTGGAGTTACTTGCACCACGGTATAGTGGTGTGGTTGGATGTACCTTTAAACCAATTGTGCGATCGCTTGCGTTCCGATACCGAACGGCCGCTGCTGCGAGAAGGCGACCTTAGATTGAAATTGCAAAATCTTTTGGACGATCGAGAACGTTTTTACTCTCAAGCAGATGTCCGAGTCTGTACGACTGGGGATGAAGGACCCGAAACAGTTGTAGCAAGGGCGATCGAGGAAATTCAAAAAGTTCTCAAATCTGCGAACTGAATTATGGGGTGCGTTTTTGCCAAATATTTGCCAGATCGACCTGATTTCACCGGGCACCGTACGTAAATCAGATAAGTATGAGGATAGCTATGAGGAGCAGCCGATCGGGAGAATTTTTGTAAAAACTAGCCGCATAAACGTTTTATGTATTGCAATCCGTTACTGAGTTCTCCTTTCAAATAAAATGGCCCCACCGCTGAAGGGCTGTAGGGCGCAAGGACAGTTAAACGCTAATTTCATTGTCGGAAAATTCAGCATCTATGTTCTCCTCCTATGTGCCGATTTTCCGATCGTCCATCCACAATTGTGTCTCCTGTATCAAAAAATGTAACCCAGCTTTGATGAACTTCAAGCTGTTCTATTCTACAAATAATACCTCATGCATTCTTACGAGCAGCTCCCTCAAGCTGCTTTTTTATTGTCTGATAAAGCAAAGGGATAAGTTGACAATTGACAATTGGCAATTACCGATTACCAATTACCTACAATAATTTTGGCCATACTATCCTACCGCTTGTTACCAAATATTCTAATATTCCACCTAAGCCAAAACCTGTCATAGAAATCGCAGTTAATACCCCAAAAGCCCTCCACTTGTTTAACCCAGATACTTGAATATCAAGTCTTGCTAGAGCTCCTGATGAAGTTAAGAGTAAAATTAGAGCAACAATGTGCAGCCAGGTGACAACTATAACTGCACCAATTGCTGACAAAATGATAGAAATAAAAGCACCTGTATCTGTCTTGAACCACCGCCTAATTAAAGTTTTCATTTCTTTCATCGGAAATGATAAGATGACAGTTAACATGAAAATGGAAATTAGAGATACAATCAAAGCAATGTGGTAGGGAACTTCAAAGGCAGATAATTTCCAACCAAAAGTGAAATAGGTAGCAAATAGTAGAGTTAAGGAAACCCAAGAGTTACTTATCATTAAAGGGGCAGAGGGGGAGAGGGAGATTTTAGATTTTGGATGTTGGATTTTAGATTGGGAGATTGGGAGATTGGGAGAATTAGGAATTACAATTCTAAATTATCTATTTATTAGCAATTGCCCATTAACAATTGCCCATTACCAATTACCAATCCTAGATTACCGATCGCCCTGGCAAGGTAATTTTAGTAAACAATGCCTTGAGATGTTCCTGATGAGTTGGCGGTCGGCTAGAGGTTAGTAGAAATAGCTTGCACCGGACAAGTAGGGATGCACTGTTCGCACACGATACAGCGCGATCTAGCAAAAGTTAGTTTAAAGCTTTCTGGATCTAAGGTCAAGGCTTGCGTAGGACATACCCCCGTACACAAGCCGCAGTGCACGCAAATATCTTCATCGATAAGTATTTCCCTGCTGGCTAAGGAAACGGCGATATTTTGCGATCGCATCCAGTCGATCGCTGCTTCTAGTTGGTCGATGTCCCCCGATAACTCTAGCACCAGTTTGCCTACTTGATTGGGAGCGACCTGAGCGCGGATAATATTAGCTGCAACGTTAAAATCCTTTGCCAGTCGGTAGGTGACAGGCATTTGAATAGATCGCTGCGGAAACGTCAGTGTTACCCGTTTTTTCACCCTGCAATTCCTCGATAATTTACAAACAATTTTTCTTATCTTATGTTTTAACGCACTTAGTTTCACTTTTGGCACGAACTAATTTTTGGGTCGCATTAGTCCGATCGCCTCAAAATGTGGTATAATCTGAAAATGTTATTAAAAATAAAAACATAGAAATAAAACCGCAATCTATATCTATGAGCCAGAATTCGCCCCACTCAACAGTCTCCACCGCAGCCAAAAACTCGGAAGCGCGATCGGCCATACAAATCAGAAATTTGTTGGTTGTATTAGCCGCGATCGCTCTTACCATCTCAATATTTTTTGGACTGCGCACTCAAACGCCATCAAATACTCTTAGCGAAATGGCGAAAGCATCTACCCCGATCGAAACAGCTTTAACAAACGGCAAACCGACGATGATGGAATTTTATGCTAATTGGTGTACGAGCTGTCAGTCAATGGCCGGTGATTTGAGCGCCATCAAACAGAAATATGTCGAACCGATGAATTTTGTGATGCTGAATGTAGACAATAGCAAATGGCTGCCAGAAATTGAAAAATATCGCGTAGATGGCATTCCGCACTTTGTCTATTTAAACAATAAAGGTATTGCCGTGGCTCAGACTATCGGCGAAGCACCCCGCAGTATTATAGAAGAGAATTTAGATGCTTTAATAGCGGGTAAAGATTTGCCCCACGGTCAATCCAGCGGTCAAGTTTCTACTTTTAATCCTCCCACCGGCGCAGTTAAAGCTAGCAGTTCCGATCCGCGCGCCCACGGCAGTCAAGTACAGTAGTTAGTTGACAGTTGACAATTAGCAATTGACACTTTGGGGGGAGGGCTTGTCTATTGCAGTGACTCCCCTCAAAAAGAGAGAGTTGTAAGCTATCTCTCCCGCCTTTTTCAGGGGGTCTGGGGGGATCCGAAGGTTTGAAAAGACGCCCTAGACCTATGGGAAATTGATAAAATTTTAGTTCCAAATTTTAGTTCCAACAGAAAGAGCACCGACGACTGGCCGTGTTTCGTCTCGGTGCTCTTACTGGTTCGCTCCTCACACGTCCATTAATATAGCCAACTCAACGAAAGGTGTCAATACATTTCACATTTTTTTTTTATTGGACTCGATCGACCCACCCATAATCCCGGAAATTCAAGGGTTTCGCCCGATCGCGCCCCGCATCAATCCAACTGATTCAGCCAATCTAAAATCAGATTGTTGACAGCATCCGGCCGTTCGTCGTGGGGACAGTGGCCCGTATTCGGAATCGAAACAAACTTCACAGATCGACCCTGTACGGCCAATTCTTGATAAATTCGACTTCCCGAAATCGGCGTCCACGGATCGTCAGCCCCCCAAAGGACTAACAGCGGGCGATCGACTTTTGGCAGCAATTCTGCAGGTTGAGGGCCTGGAGGGGCGGTGATAATTGAAGCAAACACTTGCTGAGCTCCCGGATCGCAGGAGGGGGCGTGCAGAAGTTCTACTAATTCGTCGGTGATAGCTTCCGGGTTGCGGTAAACTTGGCGCAGGGTGTTGCGGATGCGGTGTTTCTGGCGGATGTTGTTGAATAGAAAAGGACCGATCGCGGGCGATCGAACTAATTTAGCAAACGTTCCCATCACCAACCGCAGCGGCAAATTCAATTCCTCCGGGCGGTGATTGAGTCCGCCGGCACAGTTGATTAATACACCTCCGGCTGCTATTTCGGGATGGTTGGCGACTACCATCAAACTCAACAAAGCCCCGATCGAATTGCCCACAAATACAGCAGGTTCCCCTACCAAATCCCTCCAGAAATCCGCCAGCAATTCTTCCCACAATTCCAGAGTGTAATCGAGGGGCGGTTTTGCCGAAGCCCCAAATCCCAGCAAATCAAGAGCAAATACGCGGTAGCCCCCAGCCGCGAGAACGGGGATATTTTGCCGCCAATGTCCGATCGAAGCCCCAAATCCGTGAATCAATATCAGAGGGCGTCCGCTACCTTGCACGGTATATTGAATGCTGTAATCTTTCCAAGTCCAAATTAGCTTGTCAAAGCTTTTTGCAGGTACTAACTCTTGTGCTGTCACGGTTTTATTGTAAAGTTTCGTTAACTACTTGTTTAATAATATACGATTGTTGGGTTTCGTGCCTCAACCCAACCTAAAACATATGATTGTTGGGTTTCGTTCCTCAACCCAACCTACAATTACTATTTCCAATTCCCAATTCCCAATTCCCAATTCCCAATTCCCAATCCCCAATTCCCAATTATTAAAAATTGTACTGCCTTCTTTCCACCAGCCAATAAGTAACCATTTCCCCCTTACCTTTAACCGGAACCAGGCCCCGCTTCTCAAACAAATATTTACCTTTCAAAAGTTCGTAAGTAGCATCAGTAACTTGAATGCTGCCGGCAAATCCCGTAGCTTCCATCCTCGATGCCACATTCACAGTATCCCCCCACAAATCGTAAGTAAACTTGCTAACTCCGATCACTCCCGCAACGACAGGACCGGAATTGATGCCGATGCGAATTGCTAATTTTTCACCAGTTTCTGCCGATAATCTGGCGATTTTTTCTTGCATTCCCAAAGCCATTTTAGCGATCGCCTCGGCGTGATCGTCTCTCGGGGTAGGTAATCCCCCAACTACCATGTAAGCGTCGCCAATAGTTTTAATTTTTTCTACACCGTATTTTTCAGCTAATTGGTCGAAGTGGGAAAAAATCACGTTCAACTGCTGTACCAGTTCCGTAGGAGACTTTCTTGCAGAGAGTTCGGTAAAACCAACAATATCAGCAAATAAAACGCTGACTTGTGCGAAACTGTCAGCGATCGTACTTTGCTCTTGCTTCAAACGTTCGGCGATCCGCTTCGGCAAAATATTTAACAGCAGTGCCTCACTTTGTTCCTGTTGAATTTTCAGAGCTTCTTGCGCTAGTTTGCGTTCTGTAATATCAGAAACAGTGCCTTCATAGTACAGTAGCGCGCCTGTAGAATCGCGAACTGCCCGGACATTTTCCGATACCCAAATCGTGCGATCGTCCTTGCGGCGCACCCGAGATTCAAACCCAGAAACTGCATTATCTGCCTCCATCGCAACTACGAATTCCCTGCGGCGGTTCGAGTCAACATAAAGTTGCTCGGAAATATTTTTAATATTGGACATCAATTCTTCCGGCGAGTCGTAACCGTACAATTTTGCCAAGGCCGGATTAGCACTGAGATAGCGTCCCGAAGGCGTACTTTGAAAAATTCCTTCCATCGCATTTTCTACAATGCTGTGATATCTTTCTTCAGCTATTCGCAGTGCTTCTTCTGCTTTTTTACGCTGAATTAGAGAACCTAATTGAGTGCCGATCGCATTAAAAATATCTAGGAAACGCGAGTCTTTGGGAGCGGGCAAAATTTTAAAAAAAACTAGCACTGCCAAGACTTCTTCTCCTGCTAAAATAGGCACACCAAAGCCAGCTTTGAATCCTACTTGTCGCGCTACTTCACTGCGGATAAAATCTGGATATCCCTGAGACATATCCTCGACCCATTCAGGTTTTTTGGAGGCCCAAATTCTACCCGGCAACCCTATATTGATGGGAAATGTCAACTTTTCGCTATACTGGCGGAAAGCAGCCATATGCGTATTGCTCGCATACCAACCGCGGCTGGATTGCAGGACAATTCCTTCCGGATCGGGAATCCAAGCTTCACCTAAATCCCAGCCGATAGTTTCGCCAACTTGATGTAGGATTGCTTCTAAAGCCGAGTGAAAGTCTGCTGCTTCACCGATCGCTCGCGTGGCGTCGAGCAAAAACCGAATTTCTTCTTCAGCCCTCTCTCTTTCGGCAATTTCTTGCTGCAATCTAGTATTGCGATCGTGCAGTTCCCTAGCTTTTTGTTGCAATTGGCATTGGAGCGATCGGAGGGAAAGTTGGTTGTCGATCCTGACCAAAACCTCTTCAATTTGAAACGGTTTAGTAATGTAATCAACTCCCCCTACTTGAAAGGCTTTTACTTTCTCTAACACATCATCTAAAGCACTAATAAAAATTACAGGAATCTCTTGAGTTTTTTCGTTAGCCTTTAATTTTTCACAAACTTCATAACCGTTCATTTCCGGCATATTAATATCTAGTAAAATTAAGTCCGGCGGCGATATGTCCGCCCCTTGCAGAGCCAATTTTCCATTAATAGCTTTTCTGACTTGATAGCCGTTAGAGGCGAGCATAGTAGATAACAGCCGCAAGTTGTCCGGCGTATCGTCAACTATGAGAATATCTTTAAGTGTCCCCGGTGATGGGCGATCGTTCGTCATCAGAAAATTTGGGTTTGAAACCCCGTCCTTCTAGGACGGCTTTACAGTTCGGCATCAGTTGTAAGCCGAAAACTTACAATCTAATCGACAATCTTTGATATGATTGAACTACAGTGGGGCCCGACGTGTTCGTCACTATAAAACGCCGTAGAGAGAAACAATTTGGAGTATCTCATTCGCGAAGCGTTCCCGAAGGGTAGGAAGATCTCGAGATCCTTAACAGGACTCAGATGCCCAAACTATATTGCTTGCAATTAGTGTGGGAGGGTCACGATGCTTGACAATTCCCCCACGCTTTAATCCTTGCGCCAGGTAGCCACCATAAGGGCGGCGATATCCGTTTTTGCCAGAATTAAAAACGTGTAACTGTCTGCACTGTGGGAATGGATAGCGAGGCTGTTGATTCCGCTTGATACGGATGAAACAGTTGATAACTTAGGTGGCATATGCATTTAATGTTAGGGGAGGTAGGGGAGGTTAGGAATCCCCATCTCTCTTTAGGGTAGGGAGGATGTCAAATCGATGATGATGTCAATCCGAAAATTATCGACCAAATCAGTTAAGCCTCGGGCCAGATTTTCCTCGGTTTCGGGAATTTGCTCGATCAGTTCGAGGATGCGACTGTCGTCAACGCAAAGTGCTGCTTGGTGCAAATCGATCGCCCACTTTTGGGGCATTACACTCAAATCCTCGATCGTCAAAATTTTAGGCGGTGCGGGCGCAGTAAGAGAAGCTGGTGCATTTTCTTCCTCATAAATATAACGTACTTTGAGGTGATGCGCTATCTTTTCAAAGAGTACATCTTCCTGTAAGGGTTTGCAGATAAAATCATCACAACCTGCTGACAGAATAACTTCTCGCTGTTCTTCAAAAGCACTGGCTGTCAGAGCAATAATCATTGTTTTTTTGCCTTCAGGAGTTTGTTTGATCTGCCTTGTAGCCTCGTAGCCGTCCATTACGGGCATCAGCATATCCATCAAAATTAGGTGGGGTTTCCAAACAGAGTGCAAACCGACACCTTCTTCGCCGTTAGCAGCTTCGCAGAGTTCAAATCCGATCGGCTTTAGCAATTGGTGCAACAATTGGCGATTTTCCACTACATCTTCAACTATTAATATCCGATAGCTGGGTTGTCCTGCTGCTAAACCGATAACTTTTTTGGCAGTAGATGGTTCGGGTCGATCGCTCGCTGTTGTACGGCTAGCTAAGATATTAAATGTAAAAGTTGTACCTCGATCGACCTGACTTTCAACTGCAATATCGCCTCCCATCAGCCGGACAAATTGCTGGCAGATCGGCAATCCGAGGCCGGTTCCTTGCATCGATTGGCGTCCAGTTTCTGTTTGGACGAAAGGTTTGAACAGTGCGTGCATTTCGGAGGCAGAAATACCGGGACCGGTGTCGGTCACTTCAAAATAAAGTTGCAATTTATTTTCATCAGCAACTTTTGTTTCACCTTGACTGCGAACTCGCAGAATAATGCTGCCATGCTGAGTAAATTTAATTGCATTGCCGAGCAAATTAATGAGAACTTGCCGCAACTTAGCTTCGTCAGTTTGAACGTATTGTGGCAAGTCTGCCGCTCTTTCAAATATGAGCTGCAATCCTTTAGAGTCAGTTTTTAATTGCAGCATTTCTTTAAGCGTATCGAGCAGCTTGTAGAGGTCAAAACTATTTTCATTGAGGTGAATTTGACCTGCTTCTATTTTAGACATTGACAAAATATCATTAATCAGTTCCAACAAATGTTCGCCGCTGCGGTTGATAATTTCTATGTATTCTTTTTGTTGTTTAGTGATGGAACCGCTGCGAGCCATGACTTGAGAAAAACCGAGGATGGCATTCAGTGGCGTGCGGAGTTCGTGACTCATAGATGCGAGAAATTGGCTCTTAGCTCTGTTGGCTACTTCGGCATTTTCTTTAGATTTAATCAGTTCCATTGACTGTCTTTGAGTGTGCGCGAGCAATTCAGCTTGCTGCAAAGCTACTCCTAACTGAGAGCCGATATGAACCGCGACGTTGATTTCAGCTTCGCTCCACTGACGGGAAGCTGAATTTTGATAGGATGCTAGCAAACCCCACAGTTGTTCGCCGCAGAAAATGGGAACGGTAATGTAAGCTTTGGCTTGAAATCTTTCCAAGAGTTCGAGGTAACAAGTGTCGAAACCTTCCTGGTAAATATCTGGGACGCAGAGGTAGTTGACACCTTTGCTGTAGCCGCCTCCTGCGGTTTCTTGCAAATAGGTATCGCACACTTCCTGTGAGGTACCACTCAATGTTTGAACGGTACAACTTTCGCTTGCTAAGGAGTCTGCTGTGAGGTTGAAATCTTCTTGCTGGGCGTGGATTAAAGAAATCCAGTTACCGTCAACTGATTCGGCGACAAATTCGCCGCTCCAGTCAGGATTGAAGCGGTAAATGGCAACTCGATCGCACTTCATTGTTTCTCGCAATTCTCGGGTAGTCGCGCGAAAAATTTCTCCGATATCTAATGTCTGGCGCATTCTTTCTATAATGCGGGCGATCGCTCTTTGTCGCATGGCGCTTTCTTGCAAAGCAATTTCTGATTGCTTGCGTTCGGTAATATCTACAGCCATTGAAGCGATGCCGATCGCAGTACCGCTCTCGTCAATTAACGGGGTATTGTACCACTCGCAGACAATAATTTTCCCAGATTTTGTAATGTTTTCATTGGTGTTAGAAATGCCGATCGAGTTGGGATTCATTCGATTGTTTAAAAGTTCGCAAACTTCCTGGCGGCAGTGTTCGGGTACCAGCAAATCGGGAGCACTGCGGCCGAAGGCTTCTTGTTGGGTATAGCCAAAAACAGATTCGGCGGCAGGATTCCAAGTGACAATTTCTAAATTAAGATTTAATTCAATAATAGCGATCGGTGTTTGCTGCAATAAAAATGATATTCTCTGCTGCGATTCCAACAATTTCTCGGCTGCTAATTTGCGATCTGTGATATCATTAGCCGTGCCGAGGACTTGTTTGACTCGACCGTCATTATCTTTAAGAAAGACTGTATCCCAACTGTGCATCCACCGCCATTCACCATTTTTGTGCTTCATCCGATACTGGCATTCAACCACCTCGCCCTCTTGCGATCGATTCAATTTTGCTAAAGTTTTTAAGAATGGCGGCCAATCATCGGGGTGCATCAGATTGCGCATTCTTTCTGTACTTAAATTTTGGATTTCTTCTACTGTGTAGCCCAAAATTGCAGTAACTTGGCGGTTGCAATAAACGTGGTATTGTTCGATCGGATCGTAGACGTACAGCAAATTGGGATTGGAATCGGCAATTGCTTGAATGAAATGCTGGCTTTCTCGAAGTGCTGATTCTGCAAATTTGCGATCGCTGATATCTCGTGCCACAATAATTACTGATTCAGCAGAAAGCGGAGAAATTTTAGCGTCGAGCCAAACTTCACCTTTTTCTGAGGATGTATAGCTGTATTCAACATTAATGCTTTCTTTGGCTTTCAGCACTTGCTGGATGCTATTTAGTATCAAATCTGCGACTGGTTCCGGAAATACTTCGTGAACAGTTCGGTTAATCATTTCGCTGGCGGGCTTCACCAAAGTTGAGGCCCCTGTGGGAGCAATTTTGATGCAACGCCCATCAGCATCTCTGACTAAAACTAAGTCAGTCATCGCAGCAAAAATAGCTCGCAATTCTGCTTCTGATTCTTGCAAAGCTTGTTCCGCCCGCAAGCGAGTGCGAATTTCTGCTTGGAGGACTTGATTTTGTCTGTCGAGTTGCTGCAGTCGCTTTTTTTCTTGTTCTATCAGTTTAGCTTGAGCGATCGCAATTCCTACTTGAGCGGCTACGGCTTCTAACAAATCGATTTCATCTTCCGTCCACTCTCGATAGCTGTCGCATTGGTGCAAGCAAATCGCCCCATTTGCTTCGCCTTGATAGGAAGTGCGAATTGCCAGCATCGATTTGACTTTGAGTTCGCGGCAAATCGGTCTAACAGCGTCTAAAAGAGGCTCTAAATCTACATTATTCGAGGCAATTGCCCGATCTTGCAGCATCATTTGCACGACATGAGGATTGCCCCAAATCGGAACGGATACATCGCCAATTGATGTGCATTCTGATTCTAGATACTCAGCCGCCAGAGGGATATCGACTTTGGGGTTAGTAATGTAAGTATGAATCAAACAGCGGTTGACGCAAAATGCCTGACCGATTTGAGTAGCCGCCGTTTGAAATATTTGCTCCGGCTGCAAGCTCGATCGAACCTGTTGTGTAATTTTTCCGATGAGCAATTCCCGTCTAATTTTGCGTTCTAAAGCAGCTTTAGCTGCGGCACTTTCGATTTCGGCTTGCTTGCGATCGCTGATATCAAAAAGTACGCCGTACCATACGAAATCTCCATTATCGCGCTTTTCCGGTCGGGAATTTGATTGCAGCCACTTTACCTTTCCTGATGGCATCACGATCCGCCATTCACAGGAAAAAGGTTGTAAGTTACGAACGCTATTTTCTATTGTTTTTTGCAAATATTCTCGGTCATCTGGATGGTGGCGATCGAGGCAGATCTCTGGATGTTCTAAAATCGTTTTAATATCCAGTTCATAAATTATAGAACAAGCAGAACTGATATATTCAATTTCAAACTTGCCTTCAGTAGTTTGCAGAAATTGATAAATAACTCCCGGTATGTTAGCTGCTAATTTCTGCAAGCGCGCTTTACTTTCTCGCAGGGCTTGTTCTGTTTGTTTGCGAACTTCTATTTCCTGCTGCAACTGTAAGTTTTGTTCTTTTAATTTTTTCGATAGCTGTTGGATAGTCAGTTGACTTTCGATGCGTACTAAAACTTCTTCTATTTGAAATGGTTTAGTAATGTAGTCTACTCCGCCGACTTCAAAAGCTTTAACTTTATGCAAAGTTTCATTGAGAACGCTCAAAAAAATTATGGGAATTTCACGGGTAAGTTCCCTTTCTTTCAGCTTTTTACAAACTTCATAGCCGTTCATTCCCGGCATGACGATATCTAGTAAAATTAGATCGGGGGGCGATGAAAAGTCAGCATTGATTGCCATTTCTCCCGAAATCGCCCGCTGCACTTTATATCCTTCTTTAGACAGTATTTTTGATAAAAATCGAAGGTTGTTCGGTCGATCGTCCACAATTAAAATGCAGATGTTTTCCTTATTTATTACCATTGCGATACACCGTTTATTATAAAATTAGTGGCAACAAGATTGAGTTATTTGCACGATGACATCCAGACGAAAATCATGCAGTAAGTCCTTTAAAGCTTCGGCAAAAAGAGCATTACTTTCCGGTATTTGTTCGATCGACTCCTGCACGCCCTCTTCATTCAAATTTTTAGCAGCCTGTTCTAAAGCGACCACCCAACTTGCAGGCATTGCGGCCATATTTTTTTTCAAGAAACACTCCAACTCTTCACTAAAAAAACTAACTTTTCGGTAATTTTTTGTTGGCAACTGCATATTTTGATAAATATAGCGCACTCCTAAATAAGTACCCATTTTTTCAAATATCACCTCTCGATCGCAAGGCTTGCGAATAAAGTCGTCAAATCCTGCTGCTAAAGCTTCGACACGTTTCTCTTCCAGAATGCTAGCTGTTAATGCAATAATTACCGTGGAGGAATTCTGGAAGGATAATTCGCCATTTCGCTGCTTTTCTAAATTTCTAATTTCCTTAGTTGCTTCAAATCCCCCCATAACAGGCATCCGCGTATCCATCCAAATTAAATGAGGCAAAAATTCCGACCATTCAGTTACAGCATCTCGACCGTTTTCTGCCTCGCGCACCTCAAAACCCATCGGTTCTAGCAACTTAACTAAAAGCAAGCGGTTGTCTTTAGTATCGTCAACTATCAAAATTCGATACACCTCCTGATCGGGCTGTAAAGCAATTGCTTGCTGCAGGGTTTCTCGGGGAAATTCTAATTCTTCTACCGAGATAACTTTGACATCAAAGTGAAAAGTAGTTCCCTGACCTACTGTACTGCTAACTTTAATTTCTCCTCCCATCATCTGCACGAATTTCTGGGCGATTGCCAAACCCAAACCAGCTCCTCCTAAAGATTTTCTCCCACTTTCTGCTTGAGCGAAAGAGTAAAAAATTGTATCGATTTCTGAGGCATCTATGCCGCAGCCTGTATCAGTAATTTCAAAATGCAACAAGCAGCAGTTCTGATATTTTTTTGGCGCTTCTTTAGCAATTATTTTGAGAACTATCTGACCGCCACTATCGGTAAATTTAATTGCATTACCTATCAAGTTAATCAAACAGCAGCGCAATTTTTGCTGGTCGGTTTTGATATATTGAGGAACGCCGGCCGCTACCTGAAATAAAATGTACAGACCTTTTTGTTCCGCTTGAATTTGAAAAAGTTCTTCTAGGGCATCGAGAAAAGCATAAAAATCAAAACTGCTTTCATTCAATACTTGCCTTCCTGCTTCTATTTTCGATAGTTCTAAAACATCATCAATTAATCCCAATAAGTGCGAACTGTTGCGGTTGATGATTTCTACATACTCTAATTGTTCGCTGCTGAGCAATTCGCGTTTCATAATTTGAGTAAAGCCTAAAATAGCGTTCAGAGGCGTTCTCAATTCGTGGCTCATGTTTGCCACAAATTCACTTTTAGCTTGAGAAGCTGCTTCTGCGGCTTCTTCAGCTTTACGTCTGTCGATAATTTCTTGTTGCAACTGTAGGTTTTGCGCTTGCAGTTGCTCGGATTGTGCCAAAAGCTGCTTGTTTAACTGGCGGATCAATAATTGATTTTTAACTCGCGCTAACACTTCTTCTATTTGAAAAGGTTTAGTAATATAATCTACACCCCCCATTTGAAAACCTTTAACTTTATCCCCCACATCATCGAG
>JBOFTL010000519.1:0-4093 GCA_051652045.1 Microcoleus sp.
AAGAAGAAGGAAGAGGGAAGAGGGAAGAAGGAAGAGGGAAAAAGGAAGAAGGGGAGAGGGGAGAGGGGGGAGGGGGAGAGGGGGAGAGGGGGAGAGAGGGGGAGGGGGAGAAAGGGTAAATTCCCAATTCCCATGTCAACTATCAACTATCAATTATCAACTCTCAATTATCAATTATCAATTATCAATTATCAACTCTCAATCGATCGCGAGCGGGGACGCTCGCACTAAAACTCTCAACTCTCAATTATCAACTCTCAACTCTCAACTCTCACCTCTCAACTGTCAATTAACTTCAGTTACCCGCCAGCTCAGCTTGAGATTGATCCAGAAATTCCACAACGTTACAGTCGCGATCGCAATTAAATTAGCCAAATATTCATTCATGCCAAACACATTAAACATCAAATTCACCAGCAGCACGTTCAAAATCAAACCCATCAAGCAAATCGTGTTAAATTTTAATAGCCGTTTGAAACGCTGTTTTGTACCAGGTTGCTTTTGAGAAATATCTCCAAAAGTCCACAAATCATTCCACAAAAAGTTACTGATAATTGCCATTTCTGCCGCCACGATCAGACTGCGAGTTAGCTCTAAGTTTAGAACATCCCGCATCACGTACAAAACCGCCATATTCACAAACACGCCGCTGAAGCCGACGACACCAAACCGCAGAAACTTACCCACGGGCCACCGGGCAAACCGCAATCTGAGCAAATGTCGCAAATATTCAACATACTGTTTCCAGGTAACTTTACTCTCGCCTTCTTGCCGTTCCTGAAACACGTAACCGACTTCTCCAATCCAGCGGATATTGCCCCTACCTAGCACTTCAATCAAAATTTTGTAACCGGCAGGATTCATAGTTTTGCCGGCAATGCAACTGCGACGCACCATAAAATAACCGCTCATCGGATCGGAAACTCTACCAACAACCCCCGGTAAGATAATCAATCCGATAGTTTGCGCCCCCCGCGATAAAAACCGCCTGATAATACTCCAGTCACTGACTCCACCTTC
Organism: Microcoleus sp.; assembly: GCA_051652045.1. Classification (GTDB taxonomy): domain Bacteria; phylum Cyanobacteriota; class Cyanobacteriia; order Cyanobacteriales; family Microcoleaceae; genus Microcoleus. Next base: position 1,021 of record JBOFTL010000519.1, read on the forward strand.
GGCAACGTGGCGGCTGGCAGCGGCTAAGTCTGCGCCGCGTTGAATTTCTGCTAACAACTGCAACAGCGTCTCCGGGGGGTGCTGCAAATCGGCATCAATGACGCCTAAAACTTCGCCCCTTGCCGCTTGCCACCCGCGAATCACCGCTGTGGAAAGCCCCTTTTCTTGCTCGCGCCGCATCACGCGCAATTGAGGGTAGTCTGCTGTGAGGGATTGGGCAACTTCCCAAGTGCGATCGGGGCTGTTGTCATCGACTAAAATCAGTTCGTAGTTGCCGGGAATGCTGCCATCGAGCAATTCGCTCAATTTTTGCAGGATATTCGGCACATTTTTGGACTCGTTATAAGTAGGAATTATCAAGGAAAAATAAACGCCAGAGGCATCTGGGCTGTCAGCTAAACTTTCAGCAGCAGGGACTGCTAAAGAACCGGAGGGCACTGCTAAGAGGTGATTTGACTGATTGACGCTCATAGTTGCCGTTTCTAGAAATTACAAGATGTTTTTTATGACTGTAAACTTTGAGAATCTGTTTCGTCTACGGTAAACTTGTTAAGATATAAAAAAATTAATTTGAGATTGTAATTTGTATGACAGAACCGGACAACAAAACCGTAGGTGCAATTCTCGATCGAGCTTTACGAGGTGACAACATTTCCACCGCAGAAGCTTTGTTACTTTTGCAGGAAAAAAATTCCGATGCGATCGCGCAAATTCAAACCACCGCCGATTTGCTCCGCCAACGACAAGCGGGGGATACTGTTACTTACGTAATCAATCGCAATATTAATTTTACTAACATTTGCGAGCAGCATTGCAGTTTTTGTGCATTCCGCCGCGACGACGGAGATGAGGGAGCTTTTTGGTTAGCAACCGCTCAAATTCTGGAAAAGGCAACTGATGCGGTGCAACACGGTGCAACGGAAATTTGCATTCAGGGCGGCTTAAATCTGCAAGCCAAACTGAAAGGTGAATCTTTGCCTTATTACTTGGAATTGGTGAGGGCAATTAAAGATAAATTTCCCCAATTGCATTTGCACGCTTTTTCACCGCAGGAAATCCAATTTATTGCTAGGGAAGATGGTGTTAGTTTTAGCCATGTAATTGCGGCTTTGCGAGATGCGGGAGTTGGTTCGATGCCGGGAACGGCGGCAGAAGTTCTCGACGACTCGGTACGCCGGATAATTTGCCCTGAAAAAATTGATTCGGCTACTTGGTTGGAAATTGTAGGACTCGCTCACAGTTTTGGTTTGCCGACAACGAGTACGATGCTGTGCGGGCACATTGAAACGCCAGAACAACAAGTTTTGCATTTAGAAAAAGTGCGATCTCTCCAACAAATTGCGATCGACAAAAACTATCCGGCTCGCATTACTGAATTTATTTTACTACCTTTTGTCGGACAGCAAGCACCCGCTCCTTTGCGCAGTCGAGTCGGCCGCGACCAACCGATTTTAGCAGATACATTATTGCTCACTGCTGTAGCTCGCATCTTCTTGGGAAATTGGATTTCAAATCACCAACCGAGTTGGGTAAAATTGGGTTTGACAGGAGCTACAGAAGCTTTGCAATGGGGCTGCAATGACATCGGTGGCACTTTGATGGAAGAACACATTACCACGATGGCCGGTGCGATCGGTGGCAGTTGTCAGTCGGTAGCAGATTTGCAAAATGCGATTCGTTCTCTGGGGCGGGATTATCAGCAAAGAGATACAATTTACCAACATTTAGGGGTTGACAATTTGACAGGGATTGCGCGATCGACAGGATTAAATGTAAGAATTGCGTAACGCATTCTGTTTTCTATCATACTTTAAAAATCGCCTTCATCTACTTGAAAAACAGTCAATCCCAACGATCGCCACATATCAACAACTTGCTGGCGATCGTCTAATACAAATTTAACATTATATTTACCCTCAATATGCTGCCTGTAAAACTCCTCTTTAATAATTGCATCTTTCCTCATATCTCCAGTTTTCCGCATATACAGAGCGGCATAATTCACTTCATATTGCTGCAACCATTTTTCAGTTAGATGCTGAGAATCATCAGTCCTCCCCGACACGACAATAACCTTAACGCTGGGCTGCCATTTGCGGACGGTATCTAATACTGGCTGATTCGGTAAATCGCGATCGCACGTCGAAGCATCAAACGGATTTCTACCGTTGAGAAGTGCCAGCGTACCGTCCATATCCACAATAATTGCATCGGGTAAATTCGGATTGTATTCTGGGGCGGGAACGGGAACTCGCACGTACTTATTGTACATACTCATTATCACATCTTTGCCTACGGAATTGAGTCTTTTTAAATCCCGTTTAATACATTCTTCCACCGGAACTTGCAGGAAAGAATCGTTAACTTCAACAATGGCTTTCCCTTTAACTAATTCTTTAATATGGTCGATGTGAGGCCCGAAGTTAGTATCGTCAACAATAACGTGCTTGCCGCTTTCCAAAGCCATCAAAATAATCGTATCTCTCAACTGTACGATAAACTTTTCATTGGCTGGCGACCAATGTGAAGCGTGAGCCATTTCTCTCAGCAAATCTTTATTTGTACGCACCCATCTCGCAGGTTCTGATAGCAGCAATTCTCTAGCAAATTGAGATTTGCCCGAAGCAGGTAAGCCGACAAGAATTAGGATTTTTTTCATATTAATTGGTAATGGGTAGTTGGTAATTTTAGATTTTAGATTTTAGATTGAATGATTAAAGAATTGATTGGGGATTTTAATCTAAATTTTGGTATGTCATTGGTAATTTGTAAGAGCGAGTTCGGTAGATTACCATTATAAAAAAGGTTTGTAGTGTGGGCTTCAGTCCGCAACAGTCGGAGGACCCAAGTCCACAGTACGAACTAATACCAATTTTAAACGAAATAACAGTGTTCTTGTCCCCCCCCTTTATAAGGGGAGCCAGTGCGTTGCGCAGCCAGTGCGTTGCGGGGGTCCCCCCCGTTGTAGCAACTGGCGTGGGGTTAGGGGGGGTCAAAGATTGTAGCAGACTTTTAGAGAACTGGTATAATAATCGGTAATGGATGAGTGGCTAAACGCGACATCCATTACCCG
>JBOFTL010000520.1:0-2012 GCA_051652045.1 Microcoleus sp.
GGATGTAAAAACTGTTGTCAGGTTCAATGCCTTGCAACATACTTTTTCGCTTGAAAGTAGTCGAGCCAAAACAGTCTCGATCGATATCAAGTTCTTCCAACAATATTTTAACCATATCGCCAATAATTTCTTTGTTAAATTCATGTTCTGGCAGCGGCATCCTAATCTCCAAAGTTCCTTGACTGTAAGCTATTCTAGAAGCACGATTTTCTCCCAATTCTGCTAAAATTTCTTCAAACTCCTCCCAATTGACATCGTGCAACAAAACTCGATGTCCGGGCGGCACATTGATTTGCCTTAATTGCAGCGTTACCATTGAAGTTTCCAATTTACTTAAGGTTATTATAACTAGCCCTGTCAAGGTGACTGCCGAGCCTGGTCTAAAAGCCTTGCTGTAGAAAGATGACGATGACGTGAGTCCACAATCAAAGGCGGTTTCTTCTTCTTGGGGGAGCGTGGCTGGTTCAGGAAAGACTTCAAATTCACTCGTCCGGCCAAATCCAACAGAAAATCAGCTAATTGAGATAGAGACCAAGCCTGAATAAATGACCAATTATCAGGTTCACAGGCTATAGTCATTCCCCGATAAGTCCCTTGAATTTCATCAACCAAGTAGAATTCTGAAAGACTCGACTCAATTTTACCGACACCATGTACACTGCCAAGAGCTCTTCGGACAACAGCTAAAATATTGTAAGAAACTAAAGCGAGGCAAAAAGAAAATAAAGCAGCTTTCGGATAACCCAAGGTTTGAATTTCACCCTCAAAGTTCAAAGTTACGATTTGAAAGAGAGTTTCAACACTCCAACGTCCTCGATATAACTGAGTAACATCAGCCGCACTGGCAACAGTTGGAGGTAGGCTAGTAAGTATAGCAATTTCTCGATCGCCATTACGAGTAACTTTCTTCAAACGCAATACCACCCGCCGTACTTTTAAACAGATACCCTCATAAGTGAGAGCAACTGTTTGTTCAAAAACAGAGCCTGATTCTACATCGCCTTGAAACTCCAATTCACCGAGCGGTTCCTGTGGCAGACTTTTATGTTCTCGAATCAAAAAATCAGCGGAGGCGTTACAGATACCAAAGAGAAACCCTTGAGTACACATATTGCGATCGGCAATCCATAATTCACCAGGTTTGACCCGTTGCAATACCGACTCAAATAAAGAACGTTCCTGAGCGTGACCATCGGAGCAAGGAAACAGATCGATCGCCATTTTCAAGTCAGGGTCAAGTACCACCAAAGACTTACCGGGCAAAGCTTGTGCTGCATAAGGCTTCAGAACGTCTAAACGATGATCTGTAGCAGCTAAACAGTTACCATCAATGATTCTGATCTGATAAGGAGCTAGTAACTTTGGTGAACTATCTCCCAAAAATTGCATCACATCAATCAGAGAAGCAGCAGTTTCTCTTAACAGTGCAGCACTCACATCTAGTTCGATGCCATTAAGTTTGTCATAAACAGCAGTTCGACTGACATTAAGCTCTGATGCTTTGGCTCGATATGCAGCATTTACGGAAGGATAGATGCCACAAACTACCAGACTCATTAAATCTACGATGTTGGAGAATAGTAGTTCTCGCGTGTACTGGCTCCTGGCATGATTCTCAAATATTGCATCAAGTAGTTGAGCGTTCAATACTCGTTCCATTAAGCTGCGTACCATGACGCTGACAGGACTTTGCTTGACAAATCTTTCAAAGATAGCATCTAACATTTACAATAGTCCTCCTAAATGCTGCAAGATGGTGTGAGCTAATATCTTGTACCCGAGTCAGAGAAAGTTTCAACCATTATGCCGATACCCGCAAGTCGAAGAGAACGGCAACAGTCGCTGGTCTAAGTTTACTCGTAAAGTTGCCAAGATTGTCGCCAGCGACCGTTGCCGTTCAACATTCAACAAGAATGCCTGAATAAAGAACACCTTGACAGGGCTTGCAGTGCGCACCCTACGTATAGAGTCTGTGCGTAACTCCTATATCGACTATCGATCGACCTATTTCC
>JBOFTL010000521.1:0-2094 GCA_051652045.1 Microcoleus sp.
TTAACCACCCCCTCCCAAACCGAATCCCGCAAAGCAGACCACCTGCGGATCTGCCTCGAAGAAGACGTACAATTTCGCGAAACTACTAGCGGTTTAGAACGCTACCGTTTCACCCACTGCTGCTTGCCAGAAATCGATCGCGCTGACATCGATTTATCCTCGATATTTCTGGGCAAAAAACTCGGCGCACCCCTGCTGATTTCCTCGATGACAGGCGGCACAGAATTAGCCCAAACTATCAATTACCGCCTCGCCGATGTCGCTCAAAAATACAAACTGGCAATGGGCGTAGGTTCGCAAAGAATTGCGATCGAAAATCCCGAACTCGCCCCGACATTTGCCGTGCGAGAACGAGCTCCCGACATTCTGCTATTTGCCAACATCGGCGCAGTACAATTAAATTACAATTTCGGCCTCGAACAGTGCCAAAGAATTATCGATCTCCTCGAAGCAGACGCCTTAATTTTGCACCTCAATCCCCTGCAAGAATGCGTTCAAACCGAAGGCGATACTAACTTTAAAGGATTGCTAGATAAAATTGCTAAATTGTGCTGTGAATTAGCAGTACCCGTAATTGCTAAAGAAGTCGGTAACGGCATTTCCGCAGTGATGGCCAAGAAGCTATTAGCAGCAGGAGTAGCAGCGATAGACGTTGCTGGGGCCGGGGGGACTTCCTGGGCCAAAATAGAGGGAGAACGGGCAACAGATGCCAAACAGCGCCGCTTGGGCGCAACATTTGCCGACTGGGGCATCCCTACAGCGGAGTGTATTGTCAGCGTCCGGGCCGTCGCGTCGGATACTCCCCTGATTGCCTCCGGAGGCTTGCAAAACGGCTTGGATGCAGCTAAAGCCCTGGCCCTCGGTGCGGATGCGGCCGGGATGGCGAGGCCGTTTTTGCAAGCAGCAGCAGAATCTGCGGCTGCTTTGGAACAACTAGTTGAGGTTTCGATCGCGGAAATCGCTACAGTGATGTTCTGTACGGGCTGCGCTAACCTGTATGAGTTAAAACACTCCGGAGTTTTGGAAAGGTTAAGATAAAAGTAAGTCAGTTGAGAGTTTTAGTGCGAGCGTCCCCGCTCGCGATCGATTGATAGTCGATCGTTGATAGGTAGGGGCGGTGCTCCCGTGCCCGCCCTCTTAGTTGAGAGTTGACAGTTGACTTTCGATGTGAAAACAGTCATTAGTCATTTTACCGATCGGTGACTGATGACCGACTCTCCATTACCAATTACCAATTACCAATTACCAGTTACCAATTAGCAATTACCAATTACCAATTACCTGTTATCTAATGAAAGATTTCCTAAAATATACCTTTGCAAGTTTGCTGGGAACCTTCCTCGGACTAATGCTGATCGGCAGTATCGGATTGGGGGGATTGATTCTCCTGATTTTTGCTGCTGCATCGTCTTCTAAAGATGCAGGTCCCCAAGTTAAAGATAAGTCTGTATTAGTATTAGACCTTTCTTTAAGTATTACTGACAGCAAACCCAGCCGCAGTACGGGCGAGGCGTTGCAAGAAGCGCTGTCCGATGAAGACTCGGGTAGTGTTACCCTGCGGACTGTTTTAGATGCGATCGAATCTGCTAAAAAAGACTCTAAAATTGTTGGCATTTATCTCGATGGCAATTCCGAGGGTAGGGATACCGGACTGGCAAATCTCAAAGAAGTACGATCGGCCTTGCAGAGTTTCCGAGAGACTAAAAAACCCATATTTGCTTACAATATGGATTGGAACGAACGAGATTATTACCTCGGTTCCGTTGCTAATACAATTGGAGTCAATCCTTACGGTACTTTAGAAATCAACGGTTTTAGCAGCCAATCAATATTTTTGACAGGCGCTTTGGAAAAATACGGTGTCGGAGTGCAAGTTACTCGCGTCGGTAAATACAAGTCAGCAGTAGAACCGTTTGTGCTGAAAAAAATGAGTCCAGAAAATCGCCAGCAAACTCAAAAATTGCTGGGAGATATTTGGGGAGACTACCTGAAAGCTGTCGGACCCAGCCGCAAATTAACGGTGCCCCAACTGCAAGCAATTGCGGATAGCGGCGGAATTTTAATGGCTGATGAAGCACTCAAAAATAAGTTGGT
>JBOFTL010000522.1:0-1899 GCA_051652045.1 Microcoleus sp.
TATGTATGGTATCAGAGAAACACTCTCGTACTGTTAAATTCGCAGGCGGTGTCAGTATTTCCTCCGGTACGCGAACGATCGTGATGGCGGCTTGCACTTGAGGGCGAGGTAGTGATGAAAATTGGTATTGTAGGACTTGGTTTGATTGGTGGCTCGATCGGGCTGGATTTGCGATCGCGCGGATTTTATGTTATTGGGGTGTCGAGTCGCGAGCAAACTTGCCTCAGGGCAATTGCTCGCGGTGCTGCTGATGAAGCTGGCAAGAATTTGTCGCAGCTAGCAGCAGCGGATTTGGTGTTTGTATGCACGCCCTTGGGGTCGATCGAGTCGATCGTCCGAGAGTTAATTCCCTCTCTATCCCCTGGTGCGATCGTAACAGATGTCGGTTCGGTAAAAACACCTGTCGTGTCTGCTGTGTCTGCTTTGTGGTCGAATTTTGTGGGGGGACACCCGATGGCGGGGACTGCCGAAAGCGGCATCGAGGCGGCAATACCGAATTTGTTTGTGAATCGCCCCTATGTAGTAACTCCAACAGCAGCAACGCCAGAGACGGCTATCCAAAAGGTGGAGGAAATTGCTCGCTTGTTGGGTGCACGGGTTTACCGCTGCGGACCAGAAGAACACGATCGTGCTGTTGCTTGGATTTCTCATTTGCCACTTGTGGTAAGTGCTAATTTGTTAGCTGCTTGCAGCAAAGAGGGCGATCGAAATATTGCGGATTTAGCGCACAATCTGGCGAGTTCGGGTTTTCGGGATACCAGCCGGGTAGGGGGTGGCAACCCTGAATTAGGGGTAATGGTAGCAAAGTACAATCGAGAGGAATTACTGCGATCGCTCTCGATTTACCGCGATAGTTTGGATGAGTCGATCGCAGATATTAAATCTGAAAATTGGCAAGCTTTAGAACTGAAGTTGAAGTTAACTCAAGAGGCAAGGGCTAGTTATAAACATTTGACAGTTGAGAGTTGAGATTTGATATTTGATAGTCGATCGATTGGTAGGGTGCGACCTGTTACTCGCAGGACTTGCCAGCGCGTTGGCGCAGCCTCGCGTAGCGATAACGCCCGATTGCATCTGAGAGTTTGAGGTCGTTCATGTGCCAAGAGTGCCCGCCCGAGTCGATTGACAGTTGACAATTAAGGCCCGATGGTTGTCAACCTAAACGAACATCTACAATACCTCTTGATAAATCTTCAGGAAGATCGTGCACTAAATTCAGTTTCTTGATATCATCGTCGGCTTCCTTGATGACCTTGTAAAAAGCTGCTATTTCCTCTTCCGTTAAATAGGATTCTTCAGAAATTATATAATAAAAATGCTGAAGTTGATTGAGGAGATTATTGACGGTATGGTTGACGTTATACATTGTAGAGTAAAATACTTGCATTTGCTTTTTCTGGGAGGATATTTTATAGTTGCCCAGCATAGAATCTATCCATAAGGCAGGAGCAACCAAAAATATCAACATGAATATTTCGTCAATTTCTATAAATTCGTATGTTTCTAAAAAGTGATAAAAATATTCAAAATAGTCGATATCAAACAGGTGGGAAATGGCTATCAAGATCGCACCAATTAAAATACCAATTCTGGTAAATCGGTATTGTTCAAATTTTAAGTTTTTCATGCGAGATTTCATAGTATAATTTCAATTAAGTGAGTTGGTGCTATTATAGCATATTTAGATATTGACTGCCTGAAAGGGCGCGATCGACCGATCGGGCGGAGTTAAACCAAATCTTGCAGCGGGAGACAAACAGAGATAATTTACCTGAAACTTCAAGCTATGAAAAGTTTACATTTAACTTTGATTTTATCTGCAATCTCGATCGGCTCGATCGCCCTTAATCCTTTGCTGGGCGCAACCGCAAGTTCACTGGCTCAAAACTCAGGAATTGA
>JBOFTL010000523.1:0-11014 GCA_051652045.1 Microcoleus sp.
ATAGCAAAGCTTGCGGCGACTGAGGCTCTCGCAGCATCAAATTTGAAGGTTTAATGTCGCGGTGAATTATTTGATGTCCGTGCAATTCTTCTAAAATTTCCACAGCTTGACACAGCCAGCTAAACACCCATTCCTGGGGGCATCCTTGAGGGTGTTCGTCGATCGCATCTTCTAAAGTTCTCCCGTGAATTTTTTCCATTACCAAACAAGGCAAGCGGCGCGCCGCCGAATTGTTTGGGCCACCTGCAAAATGTTGGATTTGCACGTGAAAGTAACCGTCCGCCTCGACTCTGGGGATGCCGGGGTGTCGCAGCAGGGCTAATACCCAGGCTTCTTGCTCGAAGAGTTTCAGGGCTTTGGGGGCGGTTTCGAGCAATACTTTAAGGACGCGATCGGTTTGAGTTTCAGAGTCCCAAACCGTATAGATGGCTGCAAAACCTCCCGAACCGAGGCGTTCCAGGGGGATGTAGCGATTTTTCAACCGCAGGGGTCCCCCGCAACTCTGACAAAAATTGTGGCCCCAAGTCTGAGGGTAAGGCCTGGGGCAGTCTGGATTGATGCAGTGAACGGCTTTGGGGTGAGTGTGAAGCACAACCAGAGTAAAGATGGGGTGTGAAACGACTAGATATCTATTAGGACTTACGCGCAGCTACTGAAGCAACCGGGTTTGGGCGGGATGAATTTTCTGCAACGGCGCTTTTTGGGTTGAGCAACTCGGTTGCTGCGCCCGGTCTGTCCATATTATGTACTCTGCTGTCGATTTTTGAGTTGCCATCAGCCATCAGTCATTAGTTAATTGACCGTGCAAGTGGTTGTCTTAAGTAAGTTATTTGCGATTTATGAGTGAGTATTAATTACTAATAAACTCAGCTATAGTGGTTCTCAAGAAAGTGAAGTACGCACCTTGTCATTACCAATTACCAATTACCGATTACCGATTACCCATTACCAAAATTCTGATTTTTCAGTCTCAAATTCTTTACATATAGCGCATCCTTCCAGTGTTCGGCTCGCTTCACAATATCTTTCGATCGAGCGAAATTACCCTCCCGCCAAACGATCCCCAGCCTTTCCTCCTGCATCCTTCGCGGCTTTTGTTTAATAAGAAATGTTAAGATATATCACGCTATGTAAAGTAAATAAATAATTCTTATGATGATTAAAAGAATATTAAAATTTTAGAGCGTCACTTTATTGATATATTTCTAAAAGCCTGCCATCAGGCAAAAAAATTAAGCGAATACCAGGAAACGAGATATGGCTTACGCTCAAACCCAAACTCAGTCAAAAGCTGGGTATAAAGCCGGAGTTCAAGACTATAAACTAACGTATTACACGCCGGATTACACGCCCAAAGATACAGATGTTTTGGCGGCGTTCCGCGTAACACCGCAGCCGGGAGTTCCCCCAGAAGAAGCAGGAGCTGCTGTCGCCGCTGAATCTTCTACAGGTACTTGGACGACCGTATGGACTGACCTCTTGACCGACCTCGACCGCTACAAAGGTCGCTGCTACGACATCGAGCCAGTACCGGGCGAAGACAACCAGTACATCTGCTTCATTGCTTATCCTTTGGATCTGTTTGAAGAAGGTTCCGTCACCAACTTGCTGACCTCATTGGTAGGTAACGTGTTCGGTTTCAAAGCCCTGCGCGCCCTGCGTTTGGAAGACTTGCGGATTCCCATCGCTTATCTGAAAACCTTCCAAGGTCCTCCTCACGGCATCACCGTCGAGCGCGACAAATTGAACAAATACGGTCGTCCTTTGCTGGGTTGCACGATCAAACCGAAACTCGGTTTGTCTGCGAAGAACTACGGACGCGCCGTTTACGAATGCTTGCGCGGCGGTTTGGACTTCACCAAAGACGACGAAAACATCAACTCGCAGCCGTTCATGCGCTGGCGCGATCGCTTCCTGTTCGTGCAAGAAGCAATTGAAAAGTCTCAAGCAGAAACCGGCGAAGTTAAGGGCCACTACCTGAACGTAACCGCCCCCACCTGCGAAGAAATGATGGAGCGTGCTGAGTTCGCTAAAGAAATCAAAACGCCGATCATCATGCACGACTACTTGACCGGCGGTTTCACAGCCAACACCACCTTGGCTAAATGGTGCCGTCGCAACGGTGTTCTGTTGCACATTCACCGCGCTATGCACGCGGTAATCGACCGTCAGAAAAACCACGGTATCCACTTCCGCGTACTTGCCAAGTGCTTGCGGATGTCCGGCGGCGACCACCTGCACTCCGGTACAGTTGTGGGCAAACTCGAAGGCGAAAAAGGCATCACGATGGGCTTCGTAGACTTGATGCGCGAAGACCACGTAGAACAAGACCGCGCTCGCGGTATCTACTTCACTCAAGATTGGGCCTCCATGCCCGGTGTCATGCCGGTTGCTTCCGGCGGTATCCACATCTGGCATATGCCTGCCTGGGTGGAAATCTTCGGCGACGACTCCTGCTTGCAGTTCGGTGGCGGTACCTTGGGTCACCCCTGGGGCAACGCACCTGGTGCAACAGCTAACCGCGTTGCTTTGGAAGCTTGCGTCCAAGCCCGTAACGAAGGCCGCAACTTGATGCGCGAAGGTGGCGACGTAATCCGCGAAGCTTGCCGCTGGAGCCCCGAACTGGCTGTTGCTTGCGAACTGTGGAAAGAAATCAAGTTCGAGTTCGAGGCAATGGATACCGTCTGATGATTTTGGGTTTGAGATTTTAGGTCTGAGATCGCAAACTTGCTGGGAAGTCTTTATCTTTGAAGAAGATTTACAAGTAAGTTTGCATCCAAGATCTAAAATTCAAAATCTAAAATTTGAGGAGCTGGGGTCAAAAATGGATCTCAAACAAGTTGCGAAAGACACCGCTAAGGTGCTGGCAAGTTACCTAACCTATCAATCCGTGCGGATTGTAATCGATCAGTTGAGCGAGAGCAATCCTCCTTTGGCAATCTGGCTGAGCGGCTTTTCCTCGAAGAGTAAAATTCAAGACGGGGAAGCTTACATTCAAGAACTGCTGTTGGAAAATCAAGAGTTGGGATTTCGGATCATGACTGTGCGGGAGTATCTCGTTCATGATGTAGTGGAATTTTTGCCGGAGATGGTTCGCACGAACATTCAACAGGCGAATATGGAACACAGGCGCCAGCATTTAGAGCGGATCGCGCAACTTAATTGGTCCCTTCCTAGCAGCAATTCTGAAACCTCAATTGATGCTGAACCGAATCTGGATAATTTGTCCAGTTAATCGATCTACAAGTTCGATTTAATCGATCGACAAGTTCGATCGAACACACACCTTAGAGATACTCAAAATGAAGACTTTACCGAAAGAGCGCCGTTACGAAACTCTGTCTTATTTGCCCCCCTTGACTGACGCGCAAATTGCCAAGCAACTTCAGTACATTTTGGATCAAGGCTATATTCCCGGCGTAGAGTTCAACGAAAGTTCTGCTGCGGAAGTTCACTTCTGGACGATGTGGAAATTGCCTTTGTTTGGCGCGAAATCGCTGCCGGAAATCATGGCTGAAATTCAAGCTTGCCGTCAAGAATACCCCCACTGCTACATCCGCGTGATGGGTTTTGACAACGTGAAGCAGTGCCAAGTGCTGAGCTTTATCGTGCACAAGCCTAACACCAGAGGCTACTAGAAAATACTTTTCTTCTTTATGACTCGGCGAGATTCGGCGAGATTCGGCGATTGAATCGGCGATTGAAATCGCTACTACACGAACAAAGTCCGCCTTCGCGGACTAAGAGTAAGAAATAAAGGAGATTTGTATAAGATGCGAGGCGGGGAATATTCCCCGCCTCTTTTTTTAGGTTCGTAGTAGCGCGTAGGTTGGGTTGAACGAAGTGAAAACCCAACTATCAAAAACGTTGAACGAAGTGAAAACCTAAATATCAAAAACTCTGTTGGGTTTTCGTTCCTCAACCCAACCTACAACTGCTATAGCTTGCAAATGGCTTTTAAAACTTGCAGCAATACAACGGAAGATTCTGGTTCCATCAAGTTTAACAAAGGCATTAGCTGATAAGTTGGAGTATTACTTCGCTGAATGTAAACGAACTGATAGTGCATTCCATTTGTTGTCAAACCCCAGATTGTGTCTTGATATTTTAAATTTTGATAAGCATAGGTTAGCAATTGGGATAAACCCATAAATGCGTTGATTCCAGAGTTTTTCGTCTCAATTACCAAAACCCAAAAATACGTATCACTTCTGATGGGTTTTATCTTGTTAACAGCTAAGATATCCAACCGTCCTTTAACGATCGTATCTTCATCTTCAATACTAATTTCTGCGATGTCTTGCTCTAAACTAATTTTAATCGGGCGGCGGTAGAAGCCAGCCAATCGCATTAAGGGAAAGGTAGTGAGAGCTTTTACCAATCCTTCGGAAACTCGATCGGTTGAGATATAATCATCGAAGTCATCTCTAATTTGTATGAGATCCTGTTGTTCGTGTTCTGCTATCTCTTCAAGGGATAACAGGGAAAGAAATGAGCTAGCGTACTGTTTTTGAAAGCCGAACAGACGGTGTACTTCTCCTAGGGTTAAATTTTTGGCGTTAATAGTTGTCATAGTTTCAAGTTATTTAAGTTTTAGTTACGATCGTAACATACTGTAAATCAAATCGAAAATCCCGATCGCACTTATGACTCGGCGGTTGAAACCGCTACTATACGAACAAAGTCCGCCTCCGCGGACTAAGAAAATGATGGGGTAAGAAACTCGGATTTTGTATTACATTCGATCGAACTCTATCCTCTCCATCACCATACCGTCTGCTATTTCGTAACCCCAATTATAATTTCGATCTGCCAACTGTTTTGCCATGTCGAATTCGCCTAAATTGCAAAGTTCAACTAATTTTTGATATCCAGCATCTCTGTCTCGCTGCAATCTTTCCTGTTGCAGTTTTGCTCTTGCTGCTGCTGAAATATTTTGTCGCTCTTCTCCTAAAGGATTGATATCGCTAATTCGCTGCACGAGATCCTCCTTAAAAATGATAGGGTTCTGTTAAGGATAATTGTAGCAAGAATGTTGGTAATATTGGGTAACGTTGGGTAATGTTGGACAATGTTGGGTTTCGTTCCTCAACCCAACCTACGCACTACACACTAACTTGATGCGCGATATCCTGCTTAAAATGGGATGGATTCTACAATTTGACCGTCAACTATTTCGTAACCCCATTCTGGATGTTCGGCAATTTGTTTGGCTACTAAACTTCTACCGAGAGGTGTTTTGTAAGCTTTTTGCAAAGATGCAATACTGGGAATTTCGACTGTCGGTGGCAATTGGGATTGGGCAATTTTTGCAGTTTCGGAAATGGTTTCAGAAGTGGATTGAGGCAAGGCCGATCGCCCCTCGATCGCCCCTAGTTTCTTCATGACACTTTCTTTGGTAATTTGCGGTGTTTCGTTGAAGGAAGGTGGCAAATATGGAGTGTTAATTCCCCGATCTTTAGATTTCAACGCATCATCGGCAATGCGATCGCACTTCCGCAAAAAACCCTCCCACAAATCTTTACCTAACACTGGATTTCTCAAGTCGGCACGGGCTTTTGATACTGCTGATTCGATGGGTTCTCCTTTGTGAACGTAATACTGAGTTCTTTCTTCTTCAAAAGCGGGATAAGGCACTCCCGGTTCGATTTCCCAATCTCGCTGGATTTTTTGACTTTCTCCTAGGGGAATTCCGGCAATAAATTCGTCCCAAAAAGTTGATGTTAAACCTTTTGTCATACTGTCAATAATTTTAAATGCCCATCCTGAAGGGTTGCCAAATCCCAAGCCGCGATCTTTTGCATAAGCTTCTAAAGCTCTCTGAAAGTCGTGCAATTCTGTTTGAGATTTCCACGGGCCGCTAAATTGGTAATTTGGAGCAACAGCAACGGCTATTTGCTGGCGGGGCTGTCCGAAATATTTGTCGGTTTTAACGGTAGGATTTGGGGAATAATTTTCGGCGACTAATTCTATGCTGTTGCTGTTGTTATTGCGGACTATTTCTGTGGCAATATTCTCGGAATTAGCAGGGAAAAATTTCGCAATCTTTTCCTCGAATTTGTCAATATCTACCCAGAGTTCTAGGGAGTCGGTGTGGGGATGTGTTAACTTTTGTTTGAGGAGCGATCGCACTTCGAGGAGTTGTCTGGCAAGTGCTTGTTCTTCCCGATTTAAACCCGTAGCTTTTTCAATCTCGCTGCTGTTAGTTTTCACCCATCCATCCGGATTTGATTGTTGAGATTGCCATTGGAATAATTGACAAAGTAAAATACTGGCCGCCACTCCACCGGTAATTTTTGCTAATGCGGGATAGTAGATGGCGGGATTTCCTAGGTTTCCTAAAAATATTCCTATTTTCATTGTGTATATTTCCAGTTAGCCAGTTAATAAGTTAAGGTTGAAATATATTTAGTAATGGGGAATTGGGAATGGGGAATTGGGAATGGGGAATTGGGAATGGGGAATTGGGCATTGGGAATTGGGCATTGGGAATTGGGCATTAGACATCTCCCATAATTAGGTTTTTGTCTAGATAGGGTAAGGCTTCCATCATCTTTTTAGGAGATGTCTATTGGGAATTGGGCATTGGTAATTGCTTGAATTTGTACCTCACTTATCTGAAAATGGCTATAGTTGAATAGCTGCTAGGTAGTATAATTGATAACTAATTTTAGCACACTACACGGACGCTGTACCATATTAGTTGGTACAATTGAAATTCAAATTGTTTGTTTTAAGATTTAAGCGATATAAATATGTTGGCGATCGATCTAACTGCTGTTTCAAAATTTAAGATTTCTTTAAGCTGCTGTCAATTCCAGACTCAATGGAGATTCTAGAAACAAAGCAGGGATCGCGCGTTCGATCGAGCGATTGACAGAGCCAAATTACACGCAATAATAAATTGTTGACTGTATCGGTGCTTCCGCAATGAACGAACGCCAAGAGGCTTATTTGAACTTAATCGAGCGGGTGCTTACGTGTCCTAGCGGTCAAGAACCGGAGATTTTGAGAGCTAATTCCGATTTAGTTGATGTAGGATTCGTACAAATGCTAACTAAAATAGCTGCGTCAATGGCTAGTGAAGGTGATGAAGATACAGCGAACTTTTTAGTACAACTTGCTCGCTTGTTAGGAAAGTCTTTGAAGTTGTCGCCGGATGTAATTCCGTCTAGGTACAGTGGCGTGCGGGGATAAAGAAAAAGTGAGATCGCCTCTTTGTCTTATCTTGGCGGATCGGGGGGCGATCCTCTTCGAGGGCTTCGCTAACGCACTTTTTAGCTGCTAGCATCTGTGTGAATTTGATATTCTAGAGGTTCGCAAAAATTATTAACTCCTGTTTTAAATACATAAATAATTACTGGGCCTGCCAAAATTGGCGGGCAAACTTTTGCCGCAACTAAATGTCCGCAAGCTTTATTCAAGCGACCGTTTGCTAAATCTTCTTTAAACTCAGATTCGCAGATAACAACGCGGCATCTTTTTGCCAATCCGTCCAACCAATTTTCAGATGTATTCGGTTCTTGGCCGACTTGAATTGCTAGGGATATGGCTGCATCTTCGATATCGCCTTCGCAATCTTCGATTTCGTCGAGGGCTTTCAAAGCTTCGGGATAGGCGGCTAATTCCGATCGGAATAAGGCTATTTCTTGGGATGTAATCTGCACCATATTGTTTTGTTAGGTTCTCTGCTTGCTGGATAATTTTAGCAGGTGAGTTCGATATTATAGCATTTTTGAATTTTGGTTGGTATCGGGCGAGTGAAATTAAATTCGATCGGGAGTCTCTCGATCGGAACTATCCGACTGGCATTTCACTTTGACGGGGATTTAAAACCCCTGGCGGATTTTAGGAGTGATACTAAATCCGGGTTCATCAACCAACTATAACTCTCACCAACAATGTATATAAACCTGCCCCCATCCCACCGATAACCAACATCAACTAAGAAGCCGATCGACCTTAAAAAACTACATGAATATCTACCGTTAGATGGAACGGGTTCGATCGATTATTAGTTTTTAGTCAATTATTGTCGGCAAACCCAACCCTACAATATTTATGTTAAAATGCCCGGTACAATTTACGATCGGACAAGCATCAAAATTACATAATATCGTATTCCTTGCGTAAGTCCTGTTACCATAATGTGCGCTTAAAGGTAGAACTCGTAGGTCTTGGCCAGTGCGTTGGCGCAGCCTCGCGTAGCGATAGCACTTATAACGAGTTTGGATCTCGAACTCTGATGACGGACGCAGCATCCTGCAAGTTTGAGGTCGAATAGTAGAATATTCAAGTTCTACCATAGAAAGGGTTGTTAAGATTGTTTGTGGCGCAGGTGCTTGATGGGGCGGTTTTTTTGAGATTGTTTGTTTGTGGCGCAGATGTTTGGTGAACCCGCCCCTACAGCAACATTTTTGTAGAAACGGGTTTTACCAATTACCAACTACCAATTACCAATTACCAATTGACCCATTACCCATTTATGAAAATTCCTAATATTTCTAAATCAGTCGCCAAAACTATCGGGAAACTTCCCCTGCGAACTGTTTTAATCGTCCCCTTCGTGCTGCAAATTGCAGGGATGGTGGGATTTGTAGGTTATCTTTCTTATAAAAACGGAGAAGAATCTATTGAAAATATAGCACATCAGTTAATGGCACAAGTAGGAGAGCGAGTTAACGATCGCCTCACCAAATACCTAGAAGCTCCGCAACATATTGCAGCCACCAACGCTCGATCTGTCAAGCAGGGAAATTTGAACTACAATGATTTGAAACAAGTGCGACGGGAATTGTGGAAACAAATCACTCTCAACTACCTACCCCAATCTATCTTCTTTGCTAACGAATTAGGAGAATTAATTGGGTACGGACACTTGCAAAGTGAAGAAATTGTCCGACAAGCCGAACAACTAACTGGGGAACAATTGTCAGTCGGTACTCCCCACTTGTTAAAGATCGAGAGTAGCGAACCCGGTAAGCGGAAATACTATTTGGTGGACGCCAAAGGCAATCCGAGAAAACTCATTTATACCGCACAGATCGATAACCGCACAACAGCCTGGTATCGCGATAGCAAAGTATCCCGCCAACAAATCTGGTCGTCAATTTCTGTTTACAAAGTTATACCTACGTTAGGAATTTTTGGACTCGCTCCTATTTACGATGCTTCCGGAAAATGGCAAGGAGTTTTTGTTTCTGATTTTACCTTGTCGGGAATCAGTACCTTTCTAGAACAACTCAAATTCTCCCGCTCCGGACAGGTTTTTATCATGGAGCATTCTGGCAATTTAGTTGCCTCATCTACGCTAGAAACACCTTTTGTCAAGCCCGCAACCGGCGAACCGACGCGATTGCTCGCCGCAAATAGTAAAGATACCCTAACGCGAGATATTGCTCGGCAACTCACCAAGCGATTTGGTAATTTAGACGCCATCCAAACAAACCAAAAATTGACGCTGACAAGTAACGGCGAGCAGCAATTTGTCAGGGTGACTCATTACCGAGATAACTACGGTTTGGATTGGCTGGTGGTGGTGGTAGTTCCAGCATCTGATTTTATGGAGCAGATTTACGCCAATACTCGCACTACTATTTTATTATGTATTGCTGCTTTAGTTGGATCTACAACTGTTGGTATTATCACCGCTCGTTGGATTACTCAACCAATCCTAAAACTAAATAAGGCTGCTAAAGATATTGCTGAGGGAAAATGGGAGATAACTGTAGCGATCGATCGTGCTGACGAAGTGGGAGAAATGGCAAAATCTTTCAATCGTATGGCAGCACAATTGCAACAATCCTTTGGTGAACTTGAATCGTTGAATGAAGCTTTAATGCAGAGCGAGAACAAAGTAAATCAAATTCTCGAAGCGATCCCGGTGGGGGTAGCAGTTCACGATCGCACCGGACGAGTAATCTACTTGAATCAGATAGCTAGAGAGTTACTCGGTATCGAAACTTTACTTCAGGCTGAAACCGGACAATTAGCAGCAACTTATTGCATTTACCAAGCAGAAACCGAAGAGTTATATCCCGAAGCAAATTTGCCGATAGTGCGATCGCTCAAAGGAGAAAGGGTGAGGGCTGATGACCTAGAAGTTCATTCGATCGATCGCGTATTTCCCGCAGAAATCTACAGTACGCCGCTGTTTGATGACAAAGGAGAAATCCTGGGAACTCTCGCTGCTTTTTTCGACATCACCGATCGCAAACAATCTGAGAAAATAATAGCTGAATACAACCGCACCTTAGAAGCACAAGTTGCTCGAAGAACAGCAGAATTAACCCGAACTAACGAACACTTACAGAGTGAAATTGCCGAACGCAAGCTGCTAGAAGCTATGCTGGAAACTTCTACTCGCCAAGTGCGGACAATTTTCGAGTCGATAACCGATATTGTCCTCATCATTGATGCCAAACGAAACTTACAAGTTATACCGACTAAGGGAATTAACTGGTCTGGAACTAACGCTAATTCGATCGATTTGATAGTCAAACAATTTTTTCAAGATGATACAGAGGAGGTTTGGTTTGCTAAAGTGCGACAGGCATTGGCAACTGAGCAAACTGTTGATTTTGAATACAGTTGGCGCATCAATAATCGAGACGTTTGGTGGTCAGCGAAAATTTCACCTCTGCCCGATCGATCGGTAGTTTGGGTGGCTCGCGATATTACTGAAATGAAGCAAGCCGAACAAGCGTTACGGGAAAGCGAACAGCGCTACCTTGCCATTATTGAAGACCAAACAGAACTAATTATTCGGTTCTTGCCAAGTGGCATCGCTACCTTCGTCAATGAGGCTTTCTGCCGCTATTTTGGACTCACGCGAGAAGAGATAATCGGACACCGCTTTGAACCCCTAATTGTGGCAGAAGATCGAGATAGAGTGAATCAAATTATTAACTCAATTAGTTTAGAAAATCCCGTAATCGCAATTGAAAATCGGGTGATGATTTCCGGCGAAGTTCGCTGGACTCAATGGATTAGCCGGGGGATATTTGACGACCGG
>JBOFTL010000524.1:0-3872 GCA_051652045.1 Microcoleus sp.
ACCCGAAGCTTTTACCAAACGCCTCAGTCAAATGCAAATAGTTTTGCAAAACCAAGACAACCGCGAGCACGACATTCTCGACTCTGACGATTACTATCAATTCCAAGGCGGAATGACAGCCGCAATTCGCAATTTACAAGGTAAAAATCCCGCAACTTATTTCGGCGATAATTCAATTCCCGAAAATCCCAAAGTGCGACAATTGCGAGAAGAAATTGCGCGGGTTTATCGCAGCAGGGCGGTGAATCCGAAATGGATTGAAGGTGCGATGCGCCACGGTTATAAAGGTGCGTTTGAAATTGCAGCAACTGTTGATTTTTTGTTCGCTTACGATGCGACGGCAAATTGTGTAGAAGATTTTATGTATGCAGGAATTGCCGAAGCTTACATTTTTGACAAAAAAGTACAGGAATTTATCCAAGCAAATAATCCTTGGGCTTTGCGAGATATGGCAGAAAGATTGTTAGAAGCTCACCAACGGGGGTTGTGGCAAAGTGCCAAGCAAGATATATTAGATAAATTAAGATCGATCGCCCTGGAAGCCGAAGCAGTCATTGAACAATCCCAAATCCCCAATTTACAATCGAACAATCCGAAATCTAAAATCTAAAATCTAAAATCTAAAATCTAAAAATGTATGTTGCGCGATCTCACCATCCAAAATTATCGCTATTTTAAAGATTTTCATGCGGTGGCAATCTATTACGTATAAACTGAGTGCGATCGGCTATCGAGATATCCCACAATCTCCCCCTCCCGAAGGCTGGGTGTGCGCGCCTTCAGATCCGTATTTGCCTCGGGTTGGAGTATTGACGTACTTCCCAGTCTAGCCGTCCTAAAAGGACGGAGCTTTAACCCTCCGCTTCGCTGAGCCCAATTTTTCGGTAATATCTAGTAATGTTTCGCGATCGGTGGAAGTTGTAATGATTCGTCGCTACATTGCTAACCTCAGCACCAACATCTTCAAACGCGCCTGCGCCGCAGCAGCCGTACTTGTCTTAACTGGTGGATGTTCGCCCCCCAAACCGCCCAGCACCGCTACATCCAGCCCGATCGCCCCTTCCGGTCAAACGCAGCATTCTCAGGTGTTGGAAGCGAAAAACCCCAACAAACCTAAAAAAACAGTTAGCGTTCCTTCTTGCCCCCAAAACGACCCGTTTGCGGAGTCAATTAACTTTGCTACCCAAGCTGCAAATTTGGCTCAATCGGCAAGTTCCAAACAAGACTGGGACGAAGTAGCAGCTTTGTGGGTGCAAGCCGTCGCTTGGATGCAAGCCGTTCCTCCCGGCAATCCCCGGCGGGCTTTTGCGGAAAAAAAAGTAGTGGAATACATGAGGAACCTGGTGTATTCTCAGCAGCAAGCAGGTAGCAATCGATCGTCCGCCACTAATGTCAGTTTTAGCAGCGATTTGCTGGACGAACAGCTAGAACTTTACCTGTCCTACGTTGCAGCCGTCGGGCCGCCAGACGTACTGATCGTCGGCAGTTCCCGCGCCCTCCAGGGCGTCGATCCCAAACAACTCAAACAATCTTTAGCCACTAACGGCCGTCCCGGCTTAAAAGTATTTAATTTTGGAGTTAACGGCGCCACCGCACAAGTAGTTGACTTTCAACTGCGGCGGCTGTTGAAGCCGGATCATTTACCTCAAATAATTCTCTGGGCGGATGGAGTGCGGGCCTTTAACAGCGGTAGGGACGATCGCACTTTTGATTCGATAGTCGATTCCGACGGCAACAAATTGTTAGCTTCCGGCGTTCGCCCCAAACTGCCGTCAAACGAACCCAATGTTGCTCCCCAGTGTTACAGTTTCCCGGAACCCTGCGAAAATCCCACTTTCCATAGGGCGCAAGCAGCCGTTCCTCGCAATTCATTTCAAAATTCCGAAATCCGCGCCAACAGTAACTGGATGTATTCACCAACGGCCGTTGTGTCCGCTGCTGCACCCGGTAAAACATACCAGTTCCAACCGATCGCAAATTCTGTAACAGCCCAAAACGGACAATTGATTCCCCTAGCGCCGTCAGGCCCGGTGGCAATCCGGCAAGTCAGCGAATTAGCAGATTCGATCGACTCCAACGGTTTTATGTCCCTATCGGCGCGCTACAATCCCAACACTTATTACCGCGAACGCGCCTACGTTTCAGGCAGGTACGATCGCGACTACGAAGACTTCAGCCTCGGAGGAAAACAAGCCAAAGCCTTCAATTCAGTAGTCGCTTTTGCCAAAACCCGCAAAATTCCCCTAGTTTTCGTCAGTTTACCCGTCACCGACGACTATTTAGATGGAACTCGACGCTGGGCCGAACAACAATTCCGACAGCGAATGCAACGCCTCTCGCGATCGCAAGGATTCATCTTCCGCGACTTATCGCAGCGGTGGCCCAATCGTAACGACTTATTTTTTGACCCCAGCCACCTCAACCGTTTTGGGGCGATCGCGGTTTCCCGCCAAATTGGAGAGGACACCAGCATTCCCTGGCCGAGTCCCAAGTCTCGTGGCAGTGATGGTTGAAACTCCTCGTTTTAAGCATTACCGTAAACCGGAATTGCTGCGCCGCGAACATCTTTTGCTGATGCAGAAGCGAGAAAGCAAATTACTTCCGCGAGTGATTCCGGTTTCACCCATTTATCGGCATTTTCCGCACCCATTGCCGATCGATTTGTTGGAGTATCGATGACACTGGGTAAAACGCAATTAGCAGTAATATCAGTACCTTTTGTTTCATCTGCGATCGCCTTTGTCAGTGCCACCACACCAGCTTTAGCAGCACAGTAAGCCGCCAATTGTCCTGCAGGCTGTTCGGCCCCCCGCGAACCTACCGTGACAATCCGTCCGTAACCATTTTCTAGCATTTTTGCGAGGCTGTGCTTGCATACTAGAAAAGCAGTATTCAAGTTGAGGTCAAAATCTTTTTTCCAAGCATCAAAACTGTATTCGTGAGTTTTTCCCATTGAAAAACCGCCGACTAAATGAATGAGAACATCTACCTTTCCCATGCCATCTATTAATTGTTTTACCGATGCTTCCTCCGAAAGATTTGCCGGAACAAAACGAATTCTGGAAAAATCAGCAGGAGGCAAAATTTGCTTGAGGCGCTCTACATTTTGCAGGCTGGTGTAAGGTATTGTTACGTTTCCGCCTTGGGCCAGAACAGTTGGCGTCACCCCAAGTCCCAATCCCCCCGTGCCGCCCGTCAGCAGTACCTGTTTGCCTTTCATTTTTTTGATAGGTTAAGAACGATCGATCGTGTTATCATACCAAAAAATGGTTCTGGAGATTTTAGATTTTAGATTTTAGATTTTAGATGGGATAATTACCAATTACCAATTACCAATTACCAATTACAAATTATCAATTACCAATTACCAATTTTTTTAACGATGCAAATTATTCAAGCTCTCCACGCGGCTGTTCTTGTTTCCGACCTAGAAAAGTCGGCACACTTTTACAGTAATGTATTGGGACTGTCAAAAATAGACAGAGATTTAAAATTTCCCGGTATTTGGTATCAAGTCGGTAACTTTCAAATTCATCTGATTCTCGCTACAAAAATTATTCCCGACGCAGTGGACTCAGAAAAATGGGGACGCAACCGACATCTAGCATTTTCAGTAGCCGATATAGAAACGGCAAAACAACAATTAATCGACTGCAATTGGCCTTTCCAAATGAGCGCATCAGGTCGAGCGGCATTATTTGTCTGCGATCCAGATGGTAACACGATCGAACTGAATGATTTTAGATGTTAGATTTTTGATTTTAGATTGGGAATTAGGCGATTTTAGATTTGAGGGAAATTGAAGGTTTAGGATTTGAGATGGGCGATAAATGATAGATTTTAAATCGATCGTCAAACAAGAAAATGCCCGG
>JBOFTL010000525.1:0-2615 GCA_051652045.1 Microcoleus sp.
GGAATCCCGCAAATCAACAATCGGATCGGTTGTTTACCTGTGGGTGCGTTGGGAATTTCTTCCCGCAGGAGTTCGGGAACGGACTTTGGCTGTGATATCATGAGTTTTAATCCCACATTCCGCACCCTCAACTGGCACACACAGGGCGGGGTGGCGAGCGAGCGTCGATCGCACACCCCGAGCCTAAGTAGAAATACCTGAAACCGGGGCGCTCGCGCTCGCTGGGGTTGGAGGTTCTGGAACATAGAGGCTGTGTGTGTTTTGAAGACTCGCTCTCCTGTGAAAAAATGTTTTCACCAACAACTTTCACGCTCGAACGAACACAATATAAAATGTACGATTGCCCTGCATTCCAAGCGTGAAAGAGGGCAACAAAACTCATCATTTTGCTGCCGTATAAAACGGATAAAAATAGTGTAAATTTAGGTAGTGAATCGAATGAGAAAATTCAGAACTACCTATGACTCAAACAACAGAGATTGCCGTTGATAACCTTGACCATCTGGGGCTAATAGCTGGTCTAATTGACGAAATAGGACTCGTCCAGAAAATCAACGAGTTAGTCGAAGAACAACCAGGCGAAATCGTCAGTCCGGGCTTAGTAGTTAAAGCAATGATTATCAACGGGTTAGGATTAGTGTCCGCCCCATTATACTTATTTCCCAAATTTTTTGCAGGCAAAGCAACAGAACATTTAATCGGAGCTGGTATTCAAGCATCACATTTGAACGAACACCGTTTAGGTAGAGTATTAGACAAACTATATTTGGTAGGAAGCAATCAAATATTTACAACTATTGCCGCTGCTGCTGCTCAAAAATTTGAGATAAAAACAGAGACAGTTCATTTAGACTCAAGTTCCTTTCACCTACATGGGAAATATGAATCCGAGTTACCATCTGTATCGTTTGCTAACTCTCAAACAGATAGCGATCGAGCCGATAGTATACCAACTAACCCTGTGTCATCCCCAGTACCAATTAAGATTACCTACGGCTACTCTCGCGACCACCGTCCCGACTTAAAACAATTCATTTTAGACCTAATTTGTAGTAGCGATGGAGATGTGCCACTATTTTTACGAGTCGGTTCCGGTAACGAATCAGATTCCGCTGTATTTGCCTCAATTTGTCAAGAGTTTAAACAACAATTAAACCTCGATAGTTTAATAGTTGCAGATAGTGCGTTATATTCAGCCCCAAATTTAGAAATGTTAACTAACTTAAAATGGTTAACTCGCGTACCGTTGAGTATCAAACAAGCGCAGCAACTGGTATCCCAGTTAAATGAATCAGAATTTACCCCCAGTTCTGTCAAGGGTTATAGTTGGTCAGAACACAAAAGTAGTTACGGTGGCATTAAACAAAGATGGTTAGTAGTAGAGAGCAACTTGCGCCGTGAATCTGACCGAAAAAAACTCGAAAACAAACTCAAAAAAGCAGAGATTGTAGCTCAAAATAAATTGCGGGAACTCTCACAGATTGAATTTGCTTGTGCGGCAGACGCAGCAGCAGCAGCTCATCGTTTATCCAAACAGCTAAAATATTACAACGTAACCCAAATTACCAGCCGACAAGTAACAGTCAAGTCTGATGCTAAATCCCCAGCAAGTGCTACTGGTAAATCGGGTGCGGTTTTGAGGTTTAAAGTCCAAGCCCAACTCGAAGCAGATGCTGGTGCGATCGAACGAGAAACCAAAGCTTGTGGCAGATTTATTCTGGCAACTAATGTGCTGGAAACCAAGCAATTACAGCCGGATGAGATGATTGTAAAATATAAAGAACAGCAATCAACTGAAAGAGGGTTTGGCTTCTTGAAAGACCCACTATTTTTTGCGGATAGCGTGTTTCTCAAGTCACCGGAAAGAATCGAAGCTTTGGCATTGATAATGGGCTTATGTTTGTTAGTCTATACTTTAGGTCAAAGGTTATTGCGCCACAACTTGCAGTGCACGAATTCACAATTAAAAAATCAGTTAGGCAAGCTAACTAATCGACCGACTCTCCGTTGGATTTGCCAAATATTTCAAGGGATTCATGTTGTCATAATTCAAGGTATTCAACAAATTTCTAATTTGACAGCCGAGCGAATGGCTATATTAAATTTGCTGCCACTATCCTGTCGTTCTTATTATTTGTTACTGTGAAAAACTCCGCTAGATCGCGGGCGTAAAGCTGACGATAATTTAATCGAATCTGGAGGCAGCAGTGATGTATGAGTGTCAGGGTGCTGAAGATATCTGCTGTCCATTAATAGTTAGCGATGCCGGATTTTTAAGTTCGATCGATGCACAAGATAAGATTCATGCCGTCGATCTCAATTTTGAGAACACCCCAACTGATTGATGCACTCTTCGAGCGAGAATCAGAGGTATTTTTATTGACTTTTACCTCATTCGATCGAATGAGTGGAGCCACCCAGTCCTGTGTGTGCCAGTTGAGGGTGCGGAATGTGGGTTAAAAGCGATCGCATTGTAATCAGTAGAAATGTTGTGAACTCGCTGCACGTCGCCACCAATATCTCTACAAACATCCGAGTGAATAGTACCGGCGATCGCATTTTTAGCAAGTTCAAATCCTCGTTCGAGAGAGACTTGCGATCGCTGCGCTTCAAAC
>JBOFTL010000526.1:0-6009 GCA_051652045.1 Microcoleus sp.
ACTTGTTGACCCATATTTTGCACTTCAGATTTTACCAGCAATTGCGGCAGTAACTGCAACACTTTCATCGCATCAAAACCCGGTGTTGATTGCAAAATGTTCCAAATCCGTTTGATGCGATCTAAGTTTTCTTGTTCAGTTGTTGAAACTACCGGCTGATTGGCTTTAACTCCAAACCATTCGCCGATTACTGCTTTGGTATTAGCCAAGGCATTGCTGGCAATTAAGTCGAGACTTTTGACTAACTCGGTAACGATGCGATCGCGAAGGAAATCCCCTCTTTCCGAAAACAAATACTCTAATGCTTGATTTAAAATCTTGCTGATATCGTAATCATCGCTCGATCGAGCGTTGTTAAGCAAGTTTTCCAAGCGGTTCCAGCGGAATTCTCCTTCTTTAAACAGCAGTTCTCGCAGGGATGTTCTCAATTCCGGTGCGGGGTCGGTCAGCAAGCGTTTGGCTACATAAGGATAGGCTTTGCTGAGCACTTTGAACTCGGGATCGACGTTGATGGCAATGCCTTCTAAGGTGACCAGCGATCGAATAATTAGCGCGTAATAAGCCGGAACTCGAAACGGATATTCGTACATCACTGCCGACAGTTCGTCGGTAATGCTTTTGAAATTCATTTCGGCAACGCTGGCTCCCAAAGCATTGTTAAATACGCTCGCTAACGCTGGAATAATTGGCGTTAAATCGGTGTCGGGAGTCAAAAATTCTAATTTGACATAATCTTTAGCCAAGCCTTCAAAGTCGCGATTCACTAGGTGAACTACTGCTTCTAATAAACCGTATCTCTGATAAGGTTTGACTTCGCTCATCATCCCGAAGTCGAGATAAGCTAGCTGACCGTCTGGTGTTGCTAATAAATTTCCCGGATGGGGGTCGGCGTGAAAGAAGCCGTGTTCTAATAGCTGTCTGAGGGAACATTGCACTCCTACTTCTATTAAATAAGGAGCGTCGATTCCTTGAGCTTTAATTGCTTCTAAATTAGTGAGTTTAGTGCCGGTAATCCACTCCATTGTCAACACGCGGCGGCCGGTGTATTCCCAGTAGATTTTGGGAACGTAAATATCTTTTAGGTGGCCGTAGAGTCGGGCAAAGCGTTCGGCGTTGTGACCTTCGTGGGAGTAGTCCATTTCTTCATAAATGCGACCGCCCAATTCGTCCATAATTCCAGCTAAATCGCTGCGAATTACTTTAAAGTTATTTTGCGCCCAAACTGCTACTCGCCGCAGGATGTAAATGTCTAGGCCGATGTTTTCTGCTAACCCCGGTCGCTGGACTTTGATGGCGACGATTTCTCCGGTTTTGAGTTTGCCTTTGTAGACTTGTCCGAGGGAGGCTGCCGCGATCGGATTTGGAGTGATTTCTGCGTAAATTTCGTAGGGATGCGCGCCTAATTCTTCTTCGATGAATTGAAAAGCTACTTCGTTAGGAAATGCTGGTAATTGGTCTTGCAGTTTTGTGAGTTCTTCTAGGTATGCCGGCGGTACTAAATCGGGTCTAGTTGACAGGGCTTGTCCGATTTTGATGAAAGCCGGGCCGAGTTGGCTGAGGATTTCTCGCAATCTGGCGGCGCGGCGTTTTTGATTGATTGCCGCTTTACCCCTGCTGCCGTCCCACCACAGGCTGAGGGTAAAGCTGAGAAATGTCCAAATAACGCCCAGCAGTCTGCGCCAGACTTGCAAAGGACGACGGCGGTATTGGGCCGCGATCGCGTCTGGATCGTAGCGTAACGCATCGATATCTGATTCAGCAGGGGTGTCTGTGGCCGATTTTAGCTGTTGGGACGTTTCCGCCACCCGATCGTCGAATTCTACCTGTATTGCTTGCGGGGAAATCGTTTCTACTTCTGCCAGATCGCTGGTTGCAGAGAGAGTCGGTGAATTGGAATAAGTTGGCGGGGAGGCTGGCGGTAACGTCTTGACATTCATAGGGCTCAGACTTAAGGGGAAGCATTGTAAATACATTGTAACAATTTGGTGGCTTCCCACAACTGCTTTTGGGTGTATAACCCGCATTCTGAGGGGATCGGATTTCCGATTTGCAACTGACCCCTTTGTAAATCATTGTAAAGTTTTGTAAATTTAGGGCTAATTCCTCACTCGCCACTGGCTTTGAGGAGTCGATCGCACAAGCATGATAGGTAGGATTTGGTGCTGACGGGCGATCGGGGTTGAGGTAGTTCGGTATCGGGCCAGTTCGCCAAATCCTGACAGGGACAGGATAGGGGGGGCAATCCGTTGTTGCGCAAGGCTACGGGCATGGCGCAGCGCGCGCAGGAATGGATTTCCCACGCGGGCGTCAGCATTTGGGTTATGGTTTCGTTTGTGCCTTGCAGGTAGCAGTCTCCACTTTCGGGGGAGATGATTTTTTGCCAGCATTCCTCAAATTCCGGACTGTAGCGATCGCCCGCAATTACCGATTTGGGTTGCACGGCTTCAGAACCGTTGCGGATTAATACTTGTTTGCCCAACTGGAACCAGTAGGCAATATATTTTCTTACTTCAGACTTTAAAGCCATAACCTTTATTAACCCTTGTAGCAATTTTGGATTTTAGACTTTCAAATTGAATTTTTAACTCTTTCTCCCGAGTGATTTTATCTTGACATTTTTGGAGCGTTTGGTTGTTTTCCTTTGCAAACTGTTGTTGCGAACTGTTGTTGCGAACTGTTATTACAAATATTACAAACTGTCCTGCTGGTTTAGTTGTGCTGGTTCGTTGTGCTGGTTCGTTGTGCTGGCTCGTTGTGCTGGTTTTCGCTGGCAGTATTTTTTGTGAAAAAATATTTGCGATCTAATTTTAACTCTTCTATTGGAAGATTATACCTTACTTTCGGTTAATTTTTTAGACAGGAAAACTTATATTTTATTTAAGCTCGATCGGGCTGCTCTACATTTAATTTATAGCTGACAGCGGTGTGCCCAGAACGCTTAGATTCAAAACATAGCCTCCGGTGGTGAGATAAACTGTATCGGCGATCGCTCCAATTTGACGGACGAGATTGCCGAGGCGATCCCGGAACAGTCTTCCCGCCGGATAAGCGGGCACGACCCCCCATCCTGTTTCCTCTGCGACTAAAATTATATCGGCTGTTGCTGACTTTAAACTAGCGATCGCTTCTTGCTGTGTTTGCTGCCAAATTTCCTCAGTTTGTTCTAAAGTATTTGCCGTCCAAGTGCCGATCGAATCAATTAATAAACAATCCGACTCCAAGGCCGATCGAATTGCGGACGCTAGGTCGATCGGAACTTCTAGAGTTTGCCAATTACCGGGACGGCGACTGCGGTGGCGATCGATCCGACTTTGCCATTCCAAATCTGTTCCGTCAATGATACCTGTAGCTACATAAATAACTTGTTTGCCCGATCGGGCAGCAAGAGTTTCTGCCCATTCACTTTTGCCCGATCGCGCAGGTCCGGTTACTAAAATTATTTGTCTCGATTCAGTCATTAGATTAGTTGAGAGTTGAGAGTTGAGAGTTGATAGTTGACAGCTTGCCCGCTCGCTTGTCTGAGGGTTGACAGTTGACAGTCATTTTCCCGATTACCGATTACCAATTACCAATTACCAATTAACAATTACCAATTACCAATTACCAACAAGGATTTTTAAGCGATAATAGCATTGATGGGACAAAAGCAGGCTAACTCCTCAGAAACATGAGGGCGAGGGGGAGAGTTTCTTTGATTCATAACGGGTGCATAGCTTCCGCGGGAAGCTCTCAACTATCAACTCATACTTGCCCCAATCCGCTATCAACTCTCAACTCTCAACTCTCAACTCTTCCTTCTACTTTGGATATGTCAAACCCCCAGATATCAGCGATAATTTGCACTCACAATCGCCACACCTATCTAGGTGCCGCGATTGACAGTTTGCTGGTACAGGATTTTCCAGATAACTTTGAAGTAGTGGTAGTAGATAACGCTTCTAACGATTTTTCCAGCCCCGACAGCTCGATTTCGCGCACCCGCGAAGTGGTAGCAGCCAGACTCTGTGACAGTCGCCTCAAGTACGTCTGGGAACCAGAACTCGGTTTGTCAGTAGCCCGCAACACCGGGGCGAGGGTGGCAAAGAGCGCAATTTTAGCTTATCTCGACGATGATGCAGTTGCTGAGTCAAATTGGCTCCGAGAGTTGCACGCCGCCTATCAAAGCAATCAAAAACTGGCAGTAGCAGGCGGTAAAGTCAAATTGCTTTGGCCCGAAGGAGTTTCGCCTCCCCACTGGCTGTCGCCGGGATTGGCGCAAAATTTAGGGGCTTACGATTTGGGGGAAACTTGTGTTAGCGTAACGGCGGCTGGTTTG
Source organism: Microcoleus sp. (assembly GCA_051652045.1). Taxonomy (GTDB): domain Bacteria; phylum Cyanobacteriota; class Cyanobacteriia; order Cyanobacteriales; family Microcoleaceae; genus Microcoleus. The sequence goes on from JBOFTL010000526.1 coordinate 4,316, forward strand.
ACTCCCAGGGGAGTCAACTATTCGATCCGGCGTGCTTTTCTAGAACAAATTGGCGGGTTTGATGTCAAACTCGGTAGAGTGGGAAAAAAGTTGTTGTCTAATGAAGAATTGCGCGCCACAGAATTAGCATTAGAGTTAGGTTGGCAAGTTGTTTATCTACCGGAGGCCTTGGTGTTTCACAATGTCGCCCCCTCGCGCCTTAACAAAGCTTGGTTTGTAGAGCGCGGTTGGTGGCAAGGCATCAGCGAGTGTTACCGGGAACAACTGTCCGATCGAGCTAATATTAATCAGCTTTGGCGCGGGGGTGAAAGAATGTTGAGAGGTGTTGGTAAATCTTTTAAATATTTTAGAGATCCGGCACAGCGTTTTGAAAATTTGGTTTTTGCCTGGGGTCAAATTGGTTATTTGAGTGCAGCCGTTCGCGGCCTGATTTTTGCACCGAAATCGACCCGCAGGCTGTAGGCTGAAGTGGATATCCGCAACCGCCTAGTTCTGTCGCTAAGTAAGTCAAGCCAGTTAAAAGTAAGATCTAGAGGACTAGAAATCTTACTGTCTGTGGATTTTTCCTTCTGAGTTCTTGCTTGGAACCTGTTTCCTTCTGCCTCTTTCCTTATTGCTTCTGCCTTCTTCCTTCCTTGTGCCTTCTTCCTTCTGCTATGACATCCAGATCATCCAAGATTCCGGTTTCGGTTCTCATTCCGGCAAAAGACGAAGAACTAAATCTACCTGCTTGTCTGGCAAGTATTGCCAGGGCGGATGAAGTGTTTTTAGTGGATTCCCAAAGCAGCGATCGCACGGTAGAAATTGCTCTCAACAGCGGTGCTAAAGTAGTACAATTCTATTTCAACAACTGCTGGCCGAAAAAGAAAAACTGGTCTTTGGACAATCTGCCCTTTCGCAACGAATGGGTATTGATCGTTGATTGCGACGAACGCATTCCTCCGGAACTTTGGGATGAAATCGATCGAGTCATCCAAAATCCTGATTTTGAAGGTTATTACCTCAATCGCAAAGTGTTCTTTTTAGGCCAGTGGTTGCGTTACGGAGGTCGATATCCCGACTGGAATTTGCGTTTGTTCAAACATGAAAAAGGACGTTACGAAAATCTCGGGACTGAATCAGTGCCGAATACTGGCGACAATGAAGTCCACGAACACGTGATTTTAGCTGGTCCTGTGGGCTATTTAAAAAATGATATGATTCACGAGGATTACCGCAATTTATTTCACTGGATCGAGCGACACAATCGCTATTCTAATTGGGAAGCTCGGGTGTATTTTAATATTATTGAAGGGCGGGATGATAGCGGCACGATCGGGGCTAATTTATTTGGAGATGCGGTACAGCGCAAGCGATTTTTGAAAAAAGTTTGGGTGCGCTTGCCTTTTAAACCACTGCTCAGGTTTATTTTATTCTATTTCATTCAGCTCGGTTTTTTGGATGGAAAAGCTGGCTATATTTATGCGCGATTGTTGAGTCAGTACGAGTATCAAATTAATGCTAAACTTTACGAGTTGCGCTGCTGCGGCGGTCAGTTAAATGTAGCGGAATCACAACCAGAAATAACACCAACTCCTGTTGCGATCGGTCAGGATACTGAAGTAAAATCACCGTAATAAGCACCAGATATAGTAATCCTAGATCGTTTGTAAATTTCTTACTCGCTCCCCAAGGCATCGAGGAGGGTTGGGGTG
>JBOFTL010000527.1:0-17017 GCA_051652045.1 Microcoleus sp.
AGAATTGCGGCGTTGAATGAACTGCATAGCTGCTGACTTTACCTCTTGTAATTTTGCACCGCTCATGCTGCTAGAAGTATCTATGAGTAAAGACACTGCATTAGACGGTGGCGGCGGTGGGGGCGGAGGTTGGGTAGCAGCAAGCCATACTTCTCCTAAAATAGCGCCAATTAAGCATCCAACCGCTGCTAACAAGCCAAATAATAAAGGCTTGGGTATGACAGTCCAAAAGCGATTAAATAGACCAAGCATCTGAGAACTCCGTTTGTGGATTTTGGAAGGTTGTAAATTACTCGGTAGAGACAACACTCTTTCATGCTAAAACTTAATATTCAAGTTTTTTTAGCTCGGACTTCAATAGATAGATTGCCCATCTGAACTTTATTTCCATCTGCCAAATATCGTTGGCTACCTGATGTCTTATCCTCTAATATAATCTGACCTTGTATTAAGGCTATAGTTGCCGCAATAGGGGGAAAACCTAAAGACTTTTTCAAATATATTTGACAGTCAGAAGAACTGCCTATGAGAATAGGTTGCTGTCCTAAAAGAATAATTGATTCTTCCTTGGGTCCCCAATGGACTACTAGCCATGCTTCTTTAACTAAGGTTTCTGCAAAAGCCAGCATAGCTCCTAAAAGCATTCCTTTCAAAGAATCGCCGATCGCTACGCTAATAATAGCTTGTACGCCTAAACCCCAGGTAAATAAAATCATTAAAATTGCGCCGATTATCCCCGATACACCCCCTGCAACTAAGGCTATCTTTTTGGGTAAGTTGGGTATGAGAGGAGCAATAAAATATCCCATCATTAATCCCTCAAATCCCCAAGCTATAGTGGTAGCAAAGTTGGATTGACCCAGAATGATTTTGCAAGTAACAAGGGCTATTCCTCCAGCAAATCCCGCTCCGGCACATCGCAATGTTGATTTGGCTAGATCTTTGTATCCAGCGTTAATTCTTCTCAGATACCAGTTTTGTGAAAGTGCCAAAGCCAGTCCTATGCCAATCCCGATGAGCGCATCCCATATTCCTACACCCATAAAAGTGCGGATTAGGCCATGCGGATTATGTCCGATGGGATATCCTAAGAGGGAACCTATAAAAGCACCAACGCCCCCCCAGATCATAAATATAGCAATTTTATTCCAGATTTTCATTGAATTAAATCCTAATTTGCCAAATGTTTATAATCGGTTTTTGCAATTACTTGTCACTCCTAAAAGAAATTACAGCGCGCCGATTTAAGGCTCTTCCTGTTTCCGTATTGTTGTCGTTGGCTGGCATTGTTTCCCCCCTAGCTTCCAGGGAAATTTGAAATCGATCGTTCGCACCCATTGTTTCTAATAATTTAACTACTGCCTTTGCTCTCTCTTGAGAAAGATTGAAATTGTAATCTGCTTCGCCAAAATCATCCGCGTGTCCTTCAACTGTTATTGTTCCTGTTTTTCCATTAATTTTTGACCGTAATGAACTTATTTGAGAAGCTTGCTGCGGAGTAATTTGGGCATCATCATAGGAAAAGTAGATAATAATTTTTTCCTCCACAGCTTGAGTAGGGGTTGTAGTCTTACTTTGGGCAGGTCGAGGTTTTGATGCAGAGCTTGTTTTCTCCTTTTGAACGGGTCCAGTTGATGCTTGAAATACTGGGGATGCAGAAACTATAGCAGTAGGATTAGGAACAGTTGCTTGATTGGGAATAGGCTTTCTAGCGATCGCAACATAAGTAGCTATACCTCCAACAATAATGATGATGCCGGCTACTGCCAAACCGATCGATTTAAAACCGCGATTCGGCTGTGCGATCGGTGTAATGTTAGTAGTAGGCGGGGGATCGGCCATCACATACATATCTTCCTGCTCGTCCATAATTACCTCTCTTCATACTTGGGGAAAATGACTGTTTGACGAATTTTTTGACTGTAAACTTCCAGTTCAAACCACTGGCAAGTAGAAGGGAGAGAAACAGATACTTTAGCGGGCAGCCCATCTGTATATTTTTTGACTGCATTTCCATCGGAATCATAAATAATTCCTGTCGGTGCTACGATCTGATTGTCATCAACTACCTCAGCAAAAATTTGCACTAATCCTTGCATTTCGCTAGCTATTTTATAATCCCAGATATCGACATTAGTTCCCGTATCCAGATCGTCTAACTCTTCCAATTGGCGATCGTCTATTCCATCCCCGATGCCAATGAGAACGCACTTAACATAATTCCGTTTCCCAAAGGCAATCTCTTTGGCAAGCTGCACTGTATATTTTTTGACATCATCTAAATCATCTATTCGGCCGTCAGTAATGAAAATATACATACCTCGCTTGGCATTTACAAAGCGATCGACAAAGTATTTAACCGCTGGCATGAGTATTGTGCTCGATCCCAAACTAACGCTGGCAGGACCACTCACCTCTAAGGTGTGGCATTGGGATTCAGTAAAATCCCCTAAAAATTCGATTTCTGTTCCTTTACCGCAGGCCCAATAAATAACAGTGGTTCCCCCATCTGCATCTAAATTACCGGCTAAGTAAGCCATAAAATTTTGAGCGAGGGGTTGAACAATGTTAGGACTAGGTTTGAAATACCCTTGCTGAATGGCATCTTCATAGGCTGCTTTTTGAAATGATTTGACGCGGTTTCCGTCTTCTACACGGGATTCAACCCATCCTTTTTTTTCGTAATCTTCCATCGCATCTGGAGGGACTTTCCCTTCCAACTTTCGCCCGTAAGAACTTTTCATAGATGCACTGGCATCTAAGGCGATACCTGTTTTCCAGCCTTCAGCAATAGCACCTTGAGGTTCCATCAGAATGGTAAATACTATCTGAAGTTCTTGACCCGCATTCCGAATGTTTACCTCACCAAATTCTTTGGCAACTATACTGCTAGGTAATTGCTGGCTTCGAGGTTTGTGAAGTGACCAGTAGTTTTGGCTTTGTGCAGTCATATTTATCACCCATTGCTGTCTAAGTAATTACAGTTTTGATACGGCTTCATAAATATCTTGAGTTACACTTCCGCCGGGAAACTCTAAAGTAAATGAAGTTGAGCTATTTGGCATAGTAAACCGGAGTAATGCAGGAACTCCATCGGCATATTCTTTACAAACTTTTCCAGATTGATTTAAGATGCGACCCGACCCAATCACGATCGTGTCCGCTGAGACAAGTTCTTTAAAGACTTGTTCGAGTTTGTTCATATCGCTAGCTAATTGGTGATCCCAAAGATCGATGTCTTGACCGAAGCTATCCTTGATATCACTGTCTTCAAACATATTGTCAAGGTCTTCCATCTGCCCTTCGTCTACTTCGTCTCCGATGCCAATGAGAAGAAGTTTCATAAAAGGTTTTTGGTTGAGGGAGATTTCTCGAGCGTACTGAAAGCAGTATTGTTTGACATCAACTAAATCTTCGATAATCCCGTCCGTGACAAACACGCAAATAGCAGCAGGCTTTTTGACTCCCAGTGCCTCTGCTGCTTTAAACTTCTCAATGAAGTATTTTAAAGGAGGAAGTAATTTAGTCCCTCTCCCCCACGCAAGTTTTTTGGGTCCAATAATTGCTACATTTTGGATATCGCGATCGCTAAATTCTCCTACTGCTTCTACTTGCGATCCATCGGGACTGCAAGCCCAATAAATTAGATCGACTTTGCCATTAGAAGAAAAATTAGCTAAATAATTAACCATCGTTCTGCTAACGGGTTCGACAACGTTAGGAAGTCCCCCTGCGTTGCCAAAAACTCCACCAACAACACCACTAATTCCGTACATCTTTTTCATTGATGCAGACCCGTCAAGTGCTAGACCCATTCTGGCTCCTTCAATATCAGGTACTGTGAGAATGGTAGTAACGATTTTAATTTCACCGTTGTTTTGTTTGTAGACATTAACTTCACCGAATGGTTCGACTGCATTTGTTAGCTGCATATCAGAAACTCTCCTGTTGAGTTGAAATGGGTATAGTTTGAGAATTTCAGTCTGAGGTTGAATATTGAATTTTTAATGCCAAGAGCTTGATTAAAAAGGTTGTTTGGGAAAGCGATCGCGATTTTTACGATCGCTTTCTGGATAAATCGGCTCGATCGCAGCCTTACAACCACAGAAGCGAACGCTACTGCGACCGACAGCAGTAAAAAAAATCAGGGCGATCGCGAGCTGTTAGACTTGCGACCCTAAACGCTATACTTAACTTTGCAGCCCGATTCATCCAAACATAACATACTTTAGCATAAACCAAGTGCCTGATGCGAGATATTGGCCGCCGCCCCGTCCAGGTGGTTCTGGTTCTGCAAGATTTAAGCAAGTTCAATCACAGTTCAGTTGTTTTCTGGACAAGAGGTCGTTGTTAGGGAAGCAGAGTCCACTAGGTAAGCGCTCTGGTGCATAACGTATTAAGTTAGGGTCGCGCAGTCCTGTTTCCAGAAAAGCTGTAAGGTCATCAATCTGCTTTTCTGTCAGGTTTAACGGTCGAAACATTCTACTGAGATTGCCTGAATATTTTGCTGCTAAATTCTGGGGTTCTCCGCGATTAAAATATTCGACCACCTCTGGCAGAGTATTAAAGGAAGCTCCATGTCCGTAGGGAGAGCTATCTGCTAAGTTATAAAGTTGGGGAACTTTAAACTTAAAGTCATCCTTAGCTCGTCTGGTTGCGCTTCCTCTGCCTAAATTTAACCCGCTTAGATCGTTAGGATGATCGGCGAATCCCACTGCATGAAATTCAGCCTTGGCTAAGTTCGGCCCTGTATGGCACTTAACACAAGAGGAACTAAAAAACACAATTCCTCCTCTAATTTCTTTGGCTGACATAGCATTCTCATCGCCTTTCAACCACTTCTGAAAAGGAGCTCGATCGGCGAGTAGGGTGCGATTGTATGCAGCGATCGCCAAACCTGCCCTCTTGATATCTTCTACCTCAGCACCAACATAAGGGCGATCGGGAAATGCCTTAGCAAATAATTCTTGATATTCTGGTATAGTGGCGATCGCGGCTGTTCCCATCCGGTGAACATTTAATCCTTCGATCGCTTGAGCTTCTAAACCTTGAACCTGAAATCGATTAATATCAAATTCTTGAATTATAGGTTCTTTTGCATTGGGACCTGTTACACCAGCTCTGCCATTCCAAGCTACTGCTTCTAGATAGGCGCTATTAAGTACAGAAGGTACTAAAATATCGAGCTTGTCAATTTCTGTTGGAGGTGTCTCAGGATCTCTATGCCTAGATTTATTCGCTCCTAAACCTCCTACTCCCAGTCCCTGTGCTAAATTTGAGCGAAATCCTGCTTGTGCAAAATGGCAGGAAGCACAACTTCCTTGTTGCCAATGTTGGGGATTGATAGGATTAATTGTTAAGGCAGTTTCATGGAATAACAGTTGCCCCAGGCGCACTTTTTCAGGCGTTAGCGGATTTTGCGGTTCGGCTGGAATCTTATCTAAATTAGATGACTCAGGTAAGGTAAAATACTCTAGCCCCTGACCGTAGGGTGCTGCCAATTTCACCTGCTGTTTCAGCCGATCGCTGAGGTAAGGAATGGCATCATCTGCTAATTGGTTTTGAGCCAAAGCAAAACCACTGCCCCCAAAGGTAAATAAAACAGCGATCGCTGCCATTAATAAAAATTTTTGCAGGTAAGTTGCGAGTTGCATAATTAATCAGTTGTGTAGTGTTCTCGCTCGATCGAGTTAACTAATTCGGGAACGATTTTATCGATAGCTAAAGGTTTGAGAATCAGCCTTCGATCGGATGTACTATTTTTAACAATCAGTCTGACTGTCAAGTTTGAATTACCTTTTTGATACTCATTTAAAATTCCTATGGTTTTTTCCACCGAGAGGGCATAGTAACGATTGGAATTTTCAAAAGTTCCGATCGCTCGATAAGGACAATTTTGTAAGTCGATCGAGAGGGGTTGGCTTTTTTCTAACTTTCTCAACTGAGAAATGACGCTGAAAACCTTTTCGCGACTTGGCTTCGGAGCTTGGAAACTTTCGCAGCTTTGAGGAGCTTCCACATAGCAAATACCAGAGCTGTTGAATACACTTTTAATTGCTTCTGCTAAACCTTTAGCAAACCCCAATTCCGAGCCGAGCAAAAATCTATAAATTGAACAGGAAAATAAAGAACCTAGAACCAATGTCAAAACTAGGCTAATTACATATCCTCTAATATGCTTCCAAAACTCATCCTTTCCGCTTTCTTGTGTCATAGCAGGTATTAGTCAGCAACTAAGGAGCGACCCCAATCATAACCAGATTATTTACAACTCAAACAATTTTAAAATTGCCGAGCAGTATTGAACCAAAGGTACACTTAGCAGCGGGCGATAGCTGTCAGTGACTTCATCGTTCACTAAAAGATCGACTGATGGTTGCTTGCTAGAGGTTTTTAAAATTTCTAATTCCCGTGCAACCATTCTCAAAGCATGACCGGATGTTAGAGTTATCCAATTCCCGTCAATTGTTCTAAAATCAGTAATTTTCTGTCGTCGTGCATGACTGTCAGATTCTGTCCCGTTATTTTCAGTGTTAGCATCAGGAATTGCAACAACGATCGGCCACGTCGGCCCCAGGTATCTGGCTATGTCTCGCAACCGGATGCTCAATCTAATTAATTGATTTTGAGTTGGTATAGATTTTGGAGTTTGATTCCAATCTTCTAATCCTAGCTCTTCCAATGCGATCGGCTCTCCTATTTTGATAATTGAAGACAAGTCTTGAATCTGGAAGGAATTGGGAGAGGATAATTTATCCAAAGTCTCTGCATAAACTGAATGACTGTTGCTCAGGCAAAATACTACAATCAGCAACCAAACCAAACTAAACTTCACTTGTACTCGCTTCATTTGTCGTTGCTTCTCCTTAGAGTAGCGTTTAAATTTGCTCTCTTTTTAATGTTCTACACCCTATTTTGCTGCAAAGTCCGGTTAAGAATTGAATTAACTGCGTCTCTACAAACAGCATTTGCATTCGCATTACGCAATACAAAAATTTGGTTTGCTTGCTTTGAGTGAACGATTAAATCAATTGTAGGCATTCTACTTGCTTGCCAAAATCTCCTGCTAGCATCAGCAACTAAAATGTGCTGTGCTTTTGGTGTCATTGCCAAATTACCGCCATTGCGAGCTTCAACCGCAAACATGGCCCTCAGAATAGGGGCATTGAAACTTTTTGTATTTCCAGAGCGATCGACATATCCCACAGCGTCATAACCAGTTTTAGTTGTTAGTTCGCCCCCATCTTGTAATTGTCGAATCTGAATTGGGTAATTAGTGCCTAAATCAAATCGCAGAGGAATATCTTCAGGTAAAACTGCTACTGTTTCTTCTGCTAGATATATTGAATTCAGAAGACTATTATTAGTCCTTAAATCAAATCGCAGAGGAATATCTTCAGGTAAAGCTTCTACTGCTGCTGCTGCTCGATTTATTGAATTCAGAAGACTATTATCAGCAATAAGTTGGACGGGTTCTTGTTGCAAAGAGGCTAGACCTAGCTCTTGAGGGGTTCTGACTCCATTGACTAAACCTCGATCGATTAGCGTCTGATATTTAGCACCTGTAGCATCTGATGGTTGAGCCAACAAAACTGATAGTGAGAGTGCTAGCCCTGCTATTATCACTATAAAAATCTTTGTGAATTTCTTCATATTTCTCGCGATCGATTATCCTTGGAATGCTTGTTGTTTGTAGGGAAAACTCCCATCCTCCCAAAGAGAGGAGGGAGTTTTGAATCATTAGAGGAGCAATGTATAATTTAAGACTAAAATGCTCGCTCTTTTCACTTCATTATTCTGCTGCAATCTTATCTGAATTTCGCATTAAGGTTCGATATCGAATTCAGAGTTAGCTCCCAAATACTCGGCTGGCTCTCCTTAGCTTACCCTTCAAAACTGCATTGAGAGCATCCCGACATACTGCATTTGCATTCACATTGCGGACTACATACCGCCGATTATTTCTGGAATCGCGAACCATTAAATCGAGAACAGGAATTCTTTTTGCTTGTAAAAAGGTTCCGCTAGCATCCGCTAACAAAATCTGTTCTGCTGAGGCTATCCTAGGTAAGTTTCCGCCGTTGTTACGCTCGGTGTTAAACATAGGAGAAATATTGTCGGAATTAAAATTGCGAGGTTGTCCATCTTGAGCAACAAAGCCTTCAATTACAACATTTGTTGCTGCTGGTGGCGTACCAGTATCATCTGGTATTTGTCCGATCCCAATAGGTGAGTTTGTTCCTCCATCAATTTCTAAAGCTAGATTTTCAGGCATGACAGCCATAGATTCCTCTGCTTGCTTAATTGCGTTCAAGAGTTCCGGGTTGGCACTAAGCTCAATTGGTTCCTGTTGTAAATAATCGAGTGCTATCTCTTGGGGCGTTACAACAGCATCGACTATGCCTAGTTCTATAAGTTTTTGATACTTGGTCATTGTCGCATCTGAGGGTTGAGCCAAGAAAACTGATAAAGAAAAAGCTGTAATTACCATCCCCAGCAATCCCAATATTCTAAACGATTTGAATTTGTTCACGGGATATTCTCCTAGTTTGTTTCGTGTTTTTATAGTTGCCAACGATCGAGGATAAAGTTAGTTAGTTAGTTAAGGATCGAACTTAACTCGTATTTAGTGACCTGACAAATAGCCTGAGAGGACTATTTTTAGAAATCGGCTTCAAAATTAATCGCTGATTAGTTGACTGATTGCGGACAATAAGAGTCATTTGCTCTGCTTCTGAGAATTTGCCGTGACCCTCCAAGCTATCTTGAAGAAATTCCTCCACAGTTTTGGCACTCAAACCGTAATATTTACCACTGCGATCTCTAAATCCTATTACCCTGTAGTTGGGGTCTTCTTCTACAGGGAACTCCAATACCTCATTAGGTTTCATTGCCTGTAATTTAAAGATTGCCTGGTTAATTTCATCAGAGGTAGGAAGTGGTGGGGGTAATTTAACGACTCTTGAAGAGCTGGGACTGGGAGTAGGCGAGACAGCGGGAGAACTGGTTGATGGCCGAACTCCTGTCGATTCAGGAGTCTTTTTGATTTTTGTAGGTTGAGTGGTGTGAGGGGGAATAGGGGTGACAGAAATAGGGGTTGGGGAGGTGGGAGTTTCAGTTGGTTTAGGAGTTTCTTTTGTTGCTGTAGATTCAGGTGTGGGAATGGTAGTAGGTGCGGCAGAAATAGAGGTTGATGGCGTGGGATTTGTAATCGGTTTAGGAGTTTCTTTTGTTGCTGTAGATTCAGGTGTGGGAACGGTAGTAGGTGCGGCAGAAATAGAGGTTTGCGGCGTGGGAGTTTCGATCGGCTTAGGTGTTTTTGTGGGTTGAGGTTTTCCAACGGGTTCGGAAACAGAAACAGAGTTCGGCGGGGCAGTAGTTAGTTGCGGTACAGAGCGATCGGGTGTTTCTCTGTCTCTGTCTGCCGCATAGACTATAATTACAGCTATTAATGTTAAAGCAGTAACCGAGCCTAAGATACCTAATAATGGTTTTTTGCGAATAGTTGATGTAGCTGGAAGAGGAGTGCCTGATGTCTGGGAAGAAGCCTGTTTATTTCCAATTACTCCTAGTGCCAATGCCCAAGATTCTACTATCCATTCGGCCGCAGCTTTTTCTAGATACAAGTTGTTCTGCAACTCCTGTATAAAACTGTCTAGCTGTGCTTGGGTTAAGGTTTTACCTTTTAATGCCAGCAGTTTAGCGGGAACATCATAGTTAATAGCTTTAACTATAAGTTGAATTTCATTAGGGTACTTTCCTCGGAGGTCATCGGAGAGGGTGCCCCGGCAGCGACCTGCATCGCTGTGCAGAGATGGATCTTGTTCAATGATTTTGTATAAACTTTCCCGCAACAAGTCGTTCATCATTTTTCCGCAGGCTTTGAGAGAATGTTGGTAATGCGATCGCAGGCAAGGAGTCTCAGGGCAACTGAAAAGCACTTGGCTGCTTTAACTGGCTGCCCCTACACACGTACTTCATTTATAACGCCATCAACATACTTTAGCATACATCTTTCGGATGAGTTAACAAAACTTACATAAATCTCAAGCTTTGTTAACTTAGGGTTATGGTGAAGTCAGTCAGGATAGTGCATCGCAACGAAAGATCGAGCTATGGATATTGAAGAAACCCTAAAACTCGTGGATACAGCCGTTTTTGCCAAAACAGACAGGCACCTCAGCGACCCGGAAGTAACGATTCTGCGGGGGGCCTGTCTGGGGATGACTTACGAGCAAATGGCCGAGGGTTCTCAATACAAGCTGAATTACCTGATGCGAGACATCGGCCCTAAGTTTTGGAAGTTGCTATCGGAGGTGTTGGGAGAGGAAGTCAGCAAAGCTAACTTGCGGGCCGCCCTCGGGCGACAGTGGCGATCGCCCTCGCTACCGGCCCCTGCACAAGTGCAGCTTCCAGCAGCATCCGAATCTGCGATCGCTTCAGGTGAAAGTTCGATCGCCCTTGAAGGCCCGTTTGTGGATTGGGGCGAAGCTCCAGATGTACCGGTTTTCTGCGGCCGCACCCAACAACTGCAAGATCTCAAACAGTGGATTGTCGCGGAACATTGTCGCTCGATCGTGTTGAGCGGAGCAGCCGGAATTGGCAAAACAACTCTGTCCGTAAAGTTAGCCAAACAACTTCAGGGGGAATTTGATTTCGCAATCTGGCGATCGCTCCGTCAAGCACCAACACTCGCCCATTTGTTAACTTACTTGATGCAATTTTTCGAGCGATCGTCCCAAATTAATTTACCAATCGATCTGGATGAAGCAATCTCGCAACTAATAGCAAAGTTGCGATCGGCCAAGTGCCTGATCGTGTTGGATGGTTTTGAAACAATTTTAGAGCCAAATAAATTAGCCGGACATTATCAAGCAGGCTATGAGAAGTATGGCGAATTCATCCAAAGAATTGCCGAACAACAGCATCAAAGCTGCTTAGTAATCGTCACTCGGGAAGTACCGGAAGCCCTCAATCTGCTGGCGGGCGATCGCTCACCAGTTAGAGCTTTAAAACTGCCAGGTTTCAACGATACAGAAGCACGAGATATTTTTCAAGCTCAACGTTTGTCAGACGAGGATAAATGGCCGGAACTCGTTAAAATCTATCTAGGCAATCCCTTAGAGTTGAAAATTGTAGCTTCCGCTATTCGCGAATTGTTTAACGGCAAAGTTTCCGAGTTTCTCAAACGCAAAACTTTTGTATTTGGAGGGATAAAAGCTTTATTAAACGACCAGTTTGAACGGCTGTCAGATTTAGAGAAAGCGATTCTCTATTGGTTGGCGAGTGAAGGCTCTCCCCTTTCTTTAGAACAGTTAGCCAACTATCTTTTATTTCCGATATCTGAATCGGATATTAGATCTGAGTCGGATATTTTAGAAGCTTTATCTTCCTTAATCCGCCGGGAGTTGATTGAGAAAAACGGTCGGAGCGATCGAACTGAGTTTCTGCTGCACCAAGTTTTAATGCAGTACGTGACCGAGCAATTGACAAACCAAGCTAGCCGGGAAATTTTTTCGATGCTCAAAAACCCCAAACTTGAGGACAGCAAAATCAAACTACTTAAAAGTCATCTGGTGTTTAAAAATCCGCAGTTAGCTTCAAATCCCAAAAATGCTAGTGCCGGAAATTCGATCGCCATTGCTGTTAAAGATAATTTGACTAAGCCGTTTAAAAGCAATAGCAAAGCTTGGGAGCAGTTAAATAAAGTTTATACTGGCATCCAAGATCGGCAGTTGCTGGAAGGATACATTCAGGATAACTTGCAAAACTTGCTATCAGTTATGCAAGCAAAATAAAAAATATCGCGCAATACTACCGAAAAAACAGGAAAAACAACCTGTCATGTAAATAATATTTAGTTCTGCTAGCGGAAGTTGAGAAGGAGGAGATAATGAACAACTTTGACGAGCAAATATTGGAAGAAGAGAGTATTAACTACTGCATCAATCCTAAGTGCCAGCAGCGTCAAAATCCCGAGGGATTGGAGAATTGCCTCGCTTGCAATACGCCATTATTAATCAACAACCGTTATCGAGCGGTGAAAATGCTATATCAAAAAGATCGCACTGAAATTTTTGAGTTACAAGACTTGGTATTTGGGGCAGCAGGTTGGGAATTTCCGAAGATTTTGAAAGTGCTAACGGACGATCGCGATCCCAATTTAGTTCGCCTGTTTCAGCAAGAAGAACTGATATTGCGAGGATTAAAACATCACGGAATTCCTAAAGTGTTTCCGGGAGGGTACTTTACAGTTGAAATAAGTTGCGATACTTTATTGCACTGTTTGGCAATGGAACAAATTCACGGTGACAATCTCGAAGAATTGCTGAAATCATACGGGAAAATTTCTGAACGACAAGCGATCGATTGGCTGAAACAAATCGCTAAAATTTTGGAATACGTTCACGGTAAAGGTTTTTTTCATCGAGACATTAAACCGAGCAACATCATGTGCCGCCCTGACGGAAGCTTAGTATTAATTGACTTTGGTGCTGCCAGCTCGATAACGTCTGATACCTATATCGATCGATATGAAAATCGCAGTACAACACAAATTATCTCCTGTGGTTATACAGCTCCAGAACAAGAGAATTGCGCTGCCATTCCGAAATCAGACTTGTTTGCTTTGGGACGAACTTTTGTACATTTGCTAACTGGCGATCGCCCGAATAATTTACCGACAACAGCAACAAGAAAGTTGATATGGCGGGAATTAGCGCCGCAAATTTCAGTAAATTTAGCAGATTTAATTGACGAGATGATTGCTGTTGAATCCCAGCACCGGCCTCAAAATCCCAGCACAGTTTTGCAGCGTTTAGCTCGAATTGAGTGCGGGCATCTAACTATTTTAAATTTCTTTCGCCAAGCCGCCAATCAAAATCGTTACATGGGATTGAATCGGATCGATTACCGTCTGGCGGGGGTGGGGGTATGTGTATCGCTGTTGTTAGGAATTATGGCTTTTAAATTATTCGCGCCTCGATGGGCAGTTGCTTTGAATAATCGTGCGGCCGATCGATACGAGGCTAATAAATTTGATGAGGCTCAGTTTTATCTAAATTTAGCACTTTTTTTAAATCCTAATTTGGGAGAAGCTCATTATATTCAAGGTACGATATTTGACGACACTCAACAAGTGCGATCGGCGCGAAATAGCTACGAAAAAGCCCTCGAAAAGGTGCCGGAAAAAGCCCTAAACAATTTGGCTAGGTTGGATATTTTGGAGAAACGGTATGCGACTGCTATTCCCCGACTGGAAAAGGGATTGCAGCTTGTCAAGCAGGTGGATGTCAAGTCAGCTTTGCACAAGAATCTAGGCTGGGCTTTGTTGGAAATGGGGGATTACCAGCAGGCCCAAAAGCACTTAAATGAAGCGATCGCACTCGATCCCGATCGGGCTGCTGCATACTGTTTGCTAGGGCAGGTGCGAGAAGTTCAAAAAGATAGTAGCGGGGCATTAACGGCTTTGCAAAGCTGTCTGAGATACGCCCCCAATGAAAAATATCAGCCGGAATTGGAAAAATGGCTGATTCAGGCGCGGCAACGCTTGGAAGTTGGAGGAAATTAGGGCTGCCAACAACAATAATTTTCTCGTTCAACATTAAATTTTCCTAAATAAACAGCTATTTCGCATAAAAAACCCAGAATCCTGCCGATATTTCAATAGAGGCAAGCGAGCCTCTCAAGCGTTTTAACACCGCACCTCTGTTGAAATAGGAGTTTTTTATGCGCAGGAAATTCACGTTTTTAGAGACTGCATTGATTTCGCTGCTGCTGGTTAATTTAATTAGCAGCATCTACTTTGAACCAAAAACGAGTGCTGCTTTAGCCGCACCGGGCGATCGTCCTGCTTCTATTATTTCTACCACAGGCTACTGCGAATGTCCTAAAACTCCCCGTCCTAAATAACAGAAATCGATCGAGCATAATTCTTCACGGCTTAACCGATATACAAACAGCAGCGCACCAAGACGCAGCTTTCACCCTGAAAATCTATAAATTAGGAACCCGAAACTTATGGCTACCACACTCCCTTTTATCGCCCACTGTCTGGAACAACGCGGCTGGAAGTACAAATTTGATGCGGATAATTCTCGGATTATTACTGGTGTTAAAGCAGAAAATGTCGAAAATTTCATCATCTTCATCCAGCTTAGCGAAGATGGCGAGTTCGTGCAATTCATCGCGCCGCAATTGCTGGCGGTGAAAGACAGCGTTTATAAGGGCATCCTGTTTCAAACTATGTTAGCTATTAGTTGGCAAGTGAAGATGCTGCGGTTTGAATACGATCCTACTGATGGTGAAATTCGCGCTTCGATCGAGTTGCCGATCGAGGATTCTCAGTTGACTGAACGCTTGTTCGATCGGTGTTTGAGCGGTTTAATTCAGTTGGTGGACTTGAAGGCGATGCCTCGGTTAAAAGCGGTGTTGGCGGCGGGTATCGATCCGGGGCCGCAAGATGCAGCCGCACAGCTTTTAGATGGGATTTCTGATGAGTTATTGAATTTTCTGGGAGAGGCGATCGCCCGCCGCCAACAACTCGATAGTTAGGGGTTGTTTTGTTGGGTTTTGCAACCGCAGATAAAGGCAGATAAACGCAGATGAACGCAGATTGATTTCATCAACTGCCAACTGTCAACTGTCAACTTTCAACTTCAATTAAGAGGGCAGGCACGGGGGCACTGCCCCTACAACTGTCAACTGTCAACTACTAAGGATTGTAAAAATGGCTAATTCCATCCCATTTCGTCGATCGCCCGTTAGCGCACCGTCTGAGGGGCTGCAACAATCGGAAAATAAGTTTTGGGGTAAATCGAAGTTGTGGCGGGCGATCGGCTCGCAGCAACTCAAAATCGCGGAACAGGCGGCGTTTTGGGGAACTTTGGCAACAGCGGCGATCGGGGCGGTTTTCCAACAAGCAGCAGTGGCAATTCCCCTATCTTTGTGCTGCGGGTTGAGTTTAGTTAACCGCCGCCGTTTTGAGGAGGTTTTGCAGCAGCGTTTGGCGGCGGTGACGGCGGAAATAACGACCGATCGCGCTTGGGAAGATCGGTTTGAGGCGATGGGAATTAGTTCGATCGAACAACGGGTTTTAAGTTTGGAACAAGGGCGGTTGCAGGAGCAAATTACGCAGTTGCAACAGTGGGCGATCGATCTGGACGATCGGGTGGATGAATGGGGCGATCGAACTCAAAAACTCGATGAAATGCAGCAGCAATTAGCGGCGCTCAAACGGTTAACATCGGTGCCGGCAAAAACCGGGCGCGGGCGAGTGGCAATATTTATTGATGGTGCTAACTTGTTTTACGCGATCGGGGAATTGGGAATCAGAATTGATTATACCAAATTCCTGAAATATTTAGTAGGAAACGATACTTTATTTCGGGCTATTTATTATACTGGAGTAGAGGCTGCGGATGAGAAACAGCGGGGCTTTTTGGTGTGGATGCGGCATAACGGGTTCCGGGTGGTATCTAAACCGGTGTTGCAGCGACCGGATGGCTCGAAAAAAGCGAATTTGGATGTAGAGATGGCGATGGATATTGTGAGTTTGGCGGGGCAGTACGACACGGTGGTTTTGGTGGGTGGGGATGGAGATTTGGCTTGTGCGCTGCATAAGGTAAGCGATTGCAGGGCTAGGGTGGAGGTGGTGAGTTTGCGATCGATGACGAGTGAGGCGTTGATTGATGTGGCGGATTCTTATGTCGATTTGGAGGAGATTCAGGGGAAGATTTGCAAGGTTTAGGGATGAGGGATTTTGATTTTTTAGGACTTGCGTGCGGGGTGGCAGAAACTGGTTTTTTTACGATAAATTTCGGTTGTTACTTGTAGATTTTAGTTAAAAAATGGTGGTGCGATAGAGGTGCGTAAGTCATGTTTTTACAACTTTATTGAGGAAGTGCGATCGTGAACGAACAGCGGCAGCAAGATTATCTTAATTTGATTCAAGCATTACTGGACTGTCCCGATGGGGAAGAGGCTAATATTCTCAATGCCCATCCACACCTAATCGATGGAGACTTGGTGCAGGTGATAGCACAAGTGGCAGAAATGATGGCGCAACAAGGTGATGAAAGCGCCGCCAAATTTTTAACCTATTTGGCACAGGAAATAGAAGACTATCTGGGCAATACCTCATCAGCAGCATCCCAACAAGAATATATTGCCTTTTTAGGTGAAGTATTGCAAGCTACTTCTGACAGTAATGGCAACCCACAAGTCGTCTATCCTATACTTGCTGCTAACAAAGATAAGCTCGATCATAACTTAGTTAGATTGTACCCAGATTTGGCTAAAAATATTCTCTCCCAAGTTGGATCAGAACAAGCCCCAAGATTTGCTGTAGATCTTGGAAATTTTAGTATTTTAATTCAGGAGTTCCCTTTAGGCAACAGGGCTAATAACCTAGAGATCGCAATTATTGGTTACGAATTAGCTTTAAACATCTTCGTTCGTGACAAATTCCCCCAAGATTGGGCAATGACTCAATATAATCTGGGAAATGCCTACTATTACAAAATCACGGGCAACCGGGCAGATAATATTGATGCGGCGATCTCTTGTTATCAACGGGCTGTAGAAGTTTACACCCGTGAGGATTTTTCTCAATATTGGGCAATGACTCAAAATAATCTGGGACTTGCCTACAAAGACAAAATCACGGGAAATCGGGCAGAGAATATAGATGCAGCGATCGCTTGTTATCAACGGGCTGTAGAAGTTTGCACTCGTGAGGATTTTCCCCAATATTGGGCCATGACTCAAATTAATCTGGGAATTGCCTACGGGGACAAAAACCGGGCTGATAATATTGATGCGACAATCGCTTATTTTCAACTGGCTTTAGAAGTCATAACCCGTGAGGATTTTTCCCAAGATTGGGCAGGAACTCAAAATAATCTGGGAATTGCCTACAGTCACAAAATCACGGGAAATCGGGCAGAGAATATAGATACAGCGATCGCTTGTTATCAACTGGCTTTAGAAGTTTACACCCGTGAGGATTTTCCCCAAT